>DATDDW010000124.1:0-9147 GCA_036523615.1 Sphingomicrobium sp. | reverse complement strand
CCGGATCCCAAGCGATGCTCACGGCCTCACACAGTTTCGACAGCACGCCCGCGGGATCGGCGAGCACGTCATTGACGTCGACCACAGGCGGCGCCGTGCCCAGCCGCTCCGCCTCGCGCTCGAAGAATTCCGCCTGCCGCTCGAGCCCGAAATCCTCGAATGCCGCGGCTTCGCGCTTGCGCAGATACGACGCGATCATCTGCTCGGGGTCGCGGATCAGGAAGGCGTGCGTGAAGCCGGCGAAATCGTCATAGCCGACCCGGCCGGCCATGTGGTGCCACATGTGCTTCTGATACCAGACCGGCGAGCCATCCGGAGCGTCGCCGCGCAGAGACGCCATCACGCTGCCCCAATCGCAGTCCATCGAGGCAATCACCTCGTCGCGCATCGGGTGATCGGCGCCCGTGGTCTCGAGAAAGCAGCCGTAGAACGGCTCGTCGGAGACGTAGGTGTCAGAGCGGCTGGAGAAGCTGCGCATCATCGCGGTGGAGAGGTTTCTGGGACCCGACCACATCGCGATGCGCAAGGTCACGGCCTGCGCTGTTCCTTCATGTCGCGCTCGATGCGCGCTGCGTAGAGCTGCCGCAGCCGCTCGACCATGGGGCCGGGGCAGATCAGCTTGCGGCCGTCGATCTCGCGTACCGGCACGATGCCGGCGAAGGTGCCGGTCGTGAACGCCTCGTCGGCGCCGTAGACGTCGGTCAGCGAGAAGTCCTTTTCGATCGCCGCAATCCCGGCCTCGCGCGCCACTTCCAGCACCAGCTGCCGAGTGATCCCCCCGAGGCAATATTTGCCGCTCGAGGTCCACACCTCGCCCTTGCGCACGATGAAGAAGTGGGTCGAGTTGCAGGTCGCGACGAAGCCGTGCGGGTCGAGCATCAGCGCTTCGTCGGCGCCGGCCTGCGTCGCCTGGATCGAGGCGAGGATGCAGTTGAGCTTGGAGTGCGAGTTGATCTTCTGGTCCTGCACCGCCGGGTCGCCGCGGCGGACGTGGACCGTGAACAGCTTGAGCCCGCGCTCATAAAGCGCCGGGTCGGGCTCCTTATACTCGGCGATGATGACCACCGTCGCCCCGGTCACCACCACCCGCGGGTCTTGGTAGGGCGTCGAGCGCACGCCGCGCGTGACCATCAGGCGGACGTGCGCGCCCTGTTCCATGCCGTTGGCATCAAGCGTCTCGTACAGCCGCTTGGTCAGCTCCTCGCGCGCCAGGCCGATGTCCATCGCGATCGCCTTGGCGCCTTCGAACAACCGGTCGAGGTGGCGGTCGAGGAAGGCGAGCTTGCCGTGGTGGACGCGAAGCCCCTCCCACACCCCGTCGCCGAGCATGAATCCGCTGTCGAACACGGAGACGACCGCTTCGGCGCGCGGCTTCAGCGCGCCGTTGACGTTGATCAGGATCGACGCATTCCGCGGGTCCGAAACGTCGTGCATCGACTGCGCCATCAGCGGTTCCTCCGGTCGGCCTGGCTGCACGGCCGGATGTAGAGCCGATGAACGATCGGGAACTCCTTTGCGACCTGTTGCTCGATCGAATAGACGACGGCCTCGACGTCGCGTGCGCTTATGTCGTCCTGGAAGTCGACCGAGAGCATGGCGGTGACTCGATCCGGCGCGCCATGGACCGTCAGCACTTCCCCGACCGACGACACTTCGCTTCTCGATTCCACCAGCCGGTGCAGCGCCTCGACGATCTCGGGGTCCGCCGCTTCGCCAATCAATAGCGCCTTCGATTCATAGGCGAGCAGCGTCGCGGTGAGGCCGAGAATGATGCCGATGACCACCGACGCTGCGCCGTCGTAGAAAGGGTCACGGGTGATCTGCGACATTAGCAGCCCCACCGCGGCGGCCGCGATGCCCGCGATCGCAGCGCCATTCTCGAGCAGCACGATGAACGCCGGCGGATCTTTCGACTGGAGCACGGCCTGGACCCAGCCGAGCTTGCCCTTCGCCCTCTTGAAGTCGCGATAGGCTTCGATCGTCGACCAGCCTTCGAGCAGGAAGGCGATCAGCAGCACCGCATAAGCAATCACCGGCGAGACCGCCGGCTCCGGGTTCATGATGTGGATCACGCCCTCGTAGACCGAAACCCCGGCGCCGAGCGAGAAGACCAGGACCGCGACGACAAAGCTCCAGAAGTAGAGCTCGCGTCCGTAGCCGAACGGGTGGAACTTGTCGGGCGGGCGCTTCGAGGCGTGGCGGCCCCACATCAGAAGCAGCTGGTTGGTCGAATCGACGACGCTATGCACCCCTTCGGTCAGCATCGCCGAGGAGCCGGTGATCGCGGCGGCGACGAACTTCGACGCCGCAATGCCGAGGTTCGCGGCGAGCGCGATCACGAGGGTGCGGGTCTTGGCGGTGGCGGCGCTCAATCTTTTCCCCGCGTCAAATGTGCAGCACGCGGCCGTCGGCGGCGAGCACGGCCTCATGCATCATCTCGGACAGCGTCGGGTGCGGGAAGACGGTCTGCACGAAGTCCTCGTCGATGAGCTCGGCGGTCTTGCCGACCGTATAGCCCTGGATCAGCTCGGTGACTTCGGCGCCGATCATGTGCGCGCCCAGAAGCTCGCCCGTCTTCGCGTCGAACACGGTCTTCACGAAGCCGTCCACCTCGCCGAGCGCGATGGCTTTGCCGTTGCCGATCGCCGGGAACTTGCCGACCTTGACCTGATAGCCCTTCTCTTTCGCCGCGGCTTCGGTGAGGCCGACCGACGCGATCTGCGGACGACAATAAGTGCATCCCGGAATGTTCTTCGGGTCAGTCGCGTGCGGGCGCACAGACTTGTTCCCGAGCTCCTGCGCGATGGCTTCCGCAGTCGTCACCGCCTCGTGCATCGCCTTGTGCGCGAGCCACGGCGGCGCGGTGACGTCGCCGATCGCCCACAGGCCAGGGACATTGGTGCGGCCATACGGGTCTGCGTCGATGTGGCCCTTGGTGGTTTTGATGCCGAGCGGCTCGAGCCCAATATTCTCGCTGTTGGGGACGATGCCGACGGCGACGATCACATGGCTGAACTTCTGCTCGGCGGACTTGCCGTCGCTGGTCTTGATCTTGGCGGTGACGCCCTTCGCATCGGCCTTGAGGTTCTCGACCCCCGCCGAAGTGTGGATCGTCAGCCCCTGCTTGGTCAGGCTCTTGGCGAGCTGCGCGCTCACTTCCGCGTCCTCGACGGGAACCACGCGGTCGAGCATTTCGACCACGGTCACCTTGGCCCCGAGGTCGGCATAGAAGCTGGCGAACTCGATCCCGATCGCGCCCGAGCCGATGACCAGCAGCTCGCTCGGCATCTCCGGCGGAGTCATCGCGTGGCGGTAGGTCCAGATGCGCTTCCCGTCGGCCTTGGCGAACGGCAGGTCGCGCGCGCGGGCGCCCGTGGCGATGATGATGTGCTTGGCCTGCAGGTCGGTCGTCTTCTTGTCGGCGCCGACGACGCTGAGCTTGTCCTTCGCGGTGAGCTTTCCCTCGCCCATCACCACTGCGATCTTGTTCTTCTTCATCAGGTGCGCGACGCCCTGGTTCAATTGCTTGGCCACCGCCCGGCTGCGCGCGACGACCTTGCCCAGGTCGAAGCCCGGCTTCTCGTTGCTCAGGCCGTAAGCGTCGGCGTGCTGGAGGTAGTGGAAGATCTCGGCCGAGCGCAGCAGCGCCTTGGTCGGAATGCAGCCCCAGTTGAGGCAGATGCCGCCCAAATTCTCGCGCTCGACGATCGCGGTTTTCAAGCCGAGCTGCGCGGCGCGGATCGCAGCGACATAGCCGCCGGGACCCGAGCCCAGCACGATCACGTCATATTGGTCAGCCATTAGTTTCGTTTCCTCCCGCGATCTCACGCGGCTTTCCCTGTTCGTCGAGCGCGACGAAGGTGAACTCGCCCTCCGCCACCACCGTCTCGTCCTCACTGTCGCGCTTGCGCCCGACGGCCTCGGCCTTGAGCCGCAGCGAGGTGCGGCCGTGCTTCAGCAGATCGACATAGACGCTGAGCTCGTCGCCGACCGCCATTTGCCCCGGGAACTTGATCGCGTCCGCTGCGACCAGCAGCGCCTTGCCGTGCGTCCGCCGCGACACGAACGAGCCGCAGGCGAGGCCCATCTGGCCCATCAGCCAGCCGCCGAACACCCCGCCGTAGGGGTTGGTGTCGGCCGGCATGGCGGTGACGCGGATCACCGCCTCTCGGCTCAAGCCAGCATCCCCAGCGGGTTCTCGACCAGTCGCTTGAACGCCTGCATCAGCTTGGCGCCGTCGGCGCCGTCGATCGCGCGGTGGTCGAAGCTGCCGGTCGCGCTCATCACCGTCGCGATCTGCAGCGAGTCATTGATCACGTACGGCCGCTTCTCGCCGGCGCCGATGGCCATGATCATGCCCTGCGGCGGATTGATCACGGCCTCGAAATTCTTGATCCCGTACATGCCCATGTTGCTGAGGCTGGCCGTACCGCCCTGGTATTCCTGCGGCTGCAGCTTGCCGTCGCGGGCGCGCGCGGCGAGGTCCTTCATCTCGGTCGAGATCGCGGAGACACTCTTGGTGTCTGCGCCGACGATGATCGGCGTGATCAGCCCGGCGGGGATCGACACCGCGACCGAAATGTCGGCGCGGCTGTACTTGAACAGCTGGTCGCCGGCGAAGGCGACATTGCACTCGGGCACCTCGATCAGCGCCATGGCGAGGGCCTTGATCAACAAGTCGTTGACGCTGAGCTTGATGTTGCGGCTCTCGAGCCCTTTGTTGAGCTCCCCGCGCAGCTTCAACAGCGCGTCGAGGTTGATGTCGACCGTCAGATAGATGTGTGGGATCTGCTGCTTCGATTCGGTGAGGCGGCGGGCGATCGTCTTGCGGATGTTCGACAGCTTGACCGCTTCGTGGGGGATCGCCTGCTCGATCGGGCCGGGCATCACCGCATGGCCGGCGAGCGCCGGTTGGGCTGCGGCGGGGGGTGCAGCCGCCGCGGGTGCTTTGCCGGCCGCGGCGTCGACGTCGGCGCGGACGATGCGCCCGCCTGGCCCGCTGCCCGTGAGGCTCGATAGGTCGATGCCCTGAGCCTGCGCCAGCTTGCGCGCGAGCGGGGAGACCTTGATCCGCTCGCCCTCGGCCCGCGCTGGTGCGGCGGCCGGCTGTGGCGGCGCAGCCGGAGTCTCGACGGGGGCCTGCGGCGGCGGGGCCTTGGGCGTCGCGTCGGCCTTCGGCGCGGGAGGCGCCTTGGGCGGCGCCGGCGGAGCGGTATCCGCCTTCGGCGCAGCGGCCGTGGCCTTGCTCGCGTCCTCGCCTTCGCCGGCGAGGATCGCGATCGGCGCTCCGACCTTCACCCCTTCGCTTCCCTCCGGCACCAGGATCTTGGCGATCGTCCCCTCGTCGACGGCCTCGAACTCCATCGTCGCCTTGTCGGTCTCGATCTCGGCGAGAATGTCGCCCGACTTGACCTCGTCGCCCTCCTTCACCAGCCACTTGGCGAGCGTCCCCTCCTCCATCGTCGGGGAGAGCGCGGGCATCTTCAGTTCGATGGGC
Source organism: Sphingomicrobium sp. (assembly GCA_036523615.1). Taxonomy (GTDB): domain Bacteria; phylum Pseudomonadota; class Alphaproteobacteria; order Sphingomonadales; family Sphingomonadaceae; genus Sphingomicrobium. The sequence goes on along the minus strand of DATDDW010000124.1, from coordinate 3,650 downwards.
ATGGCCGATTGTCCGTGAGCAGAGGCTCGCGGGGGCTCAAAGCCAATGCGGCGGTCAGGGTCAAGTGCTCGACGAAATCTGCGGCGCAGCTTGCGCTTAAGCACGGTTTAACGCAGCACTAGCCGCACATGGGGGCCCAGAAGCCGAAAAGAACCTATCTCGTCGTCGTCGACGACAGCGAGGAAGCGCGCGTTGCGCTGCGCTTTGCCGCCCGCCGCGCGGCCAAGACCAACGGCCGCATCGAGGTGCTCGGAATCGTCGAGCCGCAGGATTTCGTGCAGTTCGGCGGGGTCCAGGCGGCGATCGAGCAGGAGCAAAAGTTGCGCATCGAGGGCGTCGTGAGCTCCTCGATCGGCGAGATCCTCGACGAATCCGGAGTCGAGGCGAACATCATCATCCAGCAGGGCGAGGTCGTGCGCAGCGTTCGCGACTATGTCGGCGAGCGCGAAGAAATCGCCGCCCTGGTGCTCGGCGCGGCGCCCAGCGGCAATCCGGGACCCCTCGTCGCTAATTTCGCCGGCACCGACGCGGGCAAGTTGCCCTGCCCGGTGATGATCATCCCGGGATCGCTCAGCGACGAGCGCTTGGAGCAATTGAGCTGACGGCCGAAGAGCCGTCATCCCGGACTTGATCCGGGATCCACCTTTTCTTCTGACCTCCAAAAGAAGGTGGTTTCCCGCTTGGCGGGAATGACCAATTAAAGGACTCTGGAAAGTATCTCGCCCAGCCTGACCACGCCCGCCTCATCCTCCTCGGTGAACCGCGCAAACTTGGGGCTGTCGATGTCGAGCACGCCGATCAGCTCGCCGTCGCGGAGCAGCGGCACCACGATCTCGCTGTTCGACGCGCTGTCGCAGGCGATGTGGCCGGCAAATTCGTGGACATTCTCGACCCGCTGCACTTCGCGGCTCTTCGCCGCCGCCCCGCAGACGCCCTGGTCGAAGGTCATGCGGATGCACGCGGGGCGCCCCTGGAAGGGCCCGAGCACCAGCTCGCCGTCGATGTTGCGGTAGAACCCGACCCAGTTCACGTCGGGCAGGCTCTCGAAGATCAGCGCCGCGGCATTGGCCATGTTGGCGATCGCGTCGGGCTCGCCGGCGACGAGCCCCTCGAGCGCCGAGGCGAGGTCGCGGTACAAGGTCGGCTTGTCCGCGGCTTCGATCCTGAAGTCGTAGGTCACTCGAAATCCACCTTTCCGCGCGCCTGCTTGATCGCGCTGCGCTGGCGCTTTTTTTCGACCCGCTGCGCCTTCGCGGCGCGGCTCGGCCGCGTCGGCTTGCGCTTGCGCGGCGCGATATGGGCCGCCGCGATCATTTCCGCCAGCCGGCGCCGGGCATCGGTCCGGTTCGCCTCCTGCGTGCGGAAGCGCCGCGCGGTGATGATCAGCTCGCCATTGCCGGTGACGCGGCTCCCGCCAATGCGCTTCAGCCGCTCGTAAACCTCGAGCGTGAGGCCGAGGCGGAACAGGTCGACGCGTAGCTGGACCGCTGTCGCCACCTTGTTGACGTTCTGGCCGCCGGGACCGGTCGCGGCGAGGAAGCTCTCGCTCAGCGCCTCGTCGGGGATGTTGACCTCGTCAGGCGACACTGCCTGTCCTGAGCTTGTCGAAGCGGCGCCAATCGCCGAAATGCTCGGGCAGCGGCGCCGTCACATCGATCGGCGCCTTGCCCTCCCGAGGGAGCACCAGCCGCCACGCGTGCAGCAACATCGGCCCACCGGGGACACCGTACACGCGGTCGCCGACGATCCCGCTGCCGAACGCCTCGCGCGCGTGGGCGCGGATCTGATGCGTGCGTCCGGTCAGCGGTTGGAACTCGACCAGGGTCATCCCATCGACGGTCGCGATCTTACGCCATCGCGTGGTTGCCGCGGCACCTTGTTCGTCAGCGACCATCTTCCACCCCGCCTCCGCGCTCGACTTTTTGCCCAGCGGCACGTCGATCACCCCTTCGCTGCCGGCGATCTCGCCCGCCACGACTGCAAGATAGTATTTTTCGACGGCCCTTGTCTCGAACGCCTGCTGGAAAGCAGCGCGGGCCTTGCGCGTCCGCGCGAACAACAGGCAGCCGCTGGTGTCGGTGTCGAGTCGGTGCATCGCGACCGGCGGGCGTTTGAACCCGAAGCCAAGCTCATCCACTCTGGAGGCAATCGACTCGCCGCCGCGACGCGGTGCGTCGACCGGAAGGCCGGCCGGCTTGTCGATCACCAGCGCCTCGGCGTCGATGTAGAGAACGCGCTCTGAGAGCATGACGCGGCGCCTGCCACGCGGACGGGCAGCGCGCAAACCGGGTGATTCTGGGAGCGCTCCTGTGGATGTTTTTGTGACTCCCTTGCAACAATTCAAGGAATCCAGCGCGTTAGGAAATATTAACCTTTTCCCTTCAGACCTCGAATGGTTAATGGACGCTTCAAGGCCATTAAGGACGGGTAACGAAGTTCCGTCCTGCGGCCGCGGAGGGGGGAACCGGCAATGCGCGTGCTGCTGATCGAAGACGAGCCGACGACGGCCAAGAGCATCGAGCTGATGCTCGGCACCGAAGGCTTCAACGTCTACACGACCGATCTCGGGGAAGAGGGCCTCGATCTCGGCAAGCTCTACGACTACGACATCATCCTCCTCGACCTGAACCTGCCCGACATGCACGGCTATGACGTGCTCAAGAAGTTGCGCACGGCGAAGGTCTCGACGCCCGTGCTGATCCTGTCGGGCATCGGCGAAATGGATTCCAAGGTCCGTGCGCTCGGCTTCGGCGCCGACGACTATGTGACCAAGCCCTTCCACCGCGATGAGCTGGTTGCGCGCATCCACGCGATCGTGCGCCGGTCGAAGGGCCATTCGCAATCGGTCATCCGCACCGGCAAGCTCGCCGTGAACCTCGACGCCAAGACGGTCGAGGTCGACGGCGCCCGCGTGCACCTGACCGGCAAGGAATATGCGATGCTGGAGCTCTTGTCGCTCCGCAAGGGCACGACGCTGACCAAGGAGATGTTCTTGAACCATCTCTACGGCGGCATGGACGAGCCCGAATTGAAGATCATCGACGTGTTCATCTGCAAATTGCGCAAGAAGCTGTCGCTCGCCTGCGGCGGCGCCAATTATATCGAGACGGTCTGGGGCCGCGGCTACGTGCTGCGCGACACCGACGAGGGCTCGGAGGCGGAGCCGCAAGCGGCCGTCGCTTAAGTTCCGGGGGAGTGGAGGAAAGGCGGGGCGCCGCGAGGCGCTCCGCCTTTTCTTATGGCGCCAAACTGAACCATCGCCGCTGCTGCCGGGACATACGTCCCAAGCAAACAACACGATGGAGAACTTAAATGGCGGACCGCGTCTCGCGCCGTGATTTCCTGTTCGTGACAGCGGCAGGCGGCGGCGCGCTCCTCTGCACCGGGCTTGCGGCGTCGCCGGCGGCGGCGGCGAAGATGTCGCCAAAGGCGATGCAGTACCGCCCGACGCCAAACGGCAACCAGCGCTGCGACAATTGCGCGAACTTCCAGGCGCCCGGCGCGTGCAAGGTGGTCGACGGATCGATCGCGCCGTCGGGCTGGTGCATTCTTTACACGCCCAAGAAATAGGTTGCCCGCCACTAGGGCAGGCAGCTTCGGCTCCCCTTAGAACGCGACCCAGGTGAACAGGCGCAGCGCGTCATTGTCGG
>DATDDW010000123.1:0-7044 GCA_036523615.1 Sphingomicrobium sp. | reverse complement strand
ATGATCCGCTGCTGCGCGTCGATGCGCCGCCGCTGCTGGTGCCGCCGCTCGAACCGGAGGCGCCTGCCTCGAGCGACCACTTGCCCGACATCACGCGCTGCGCCGCTTCGGCGACCGCTTCGGCGATCAGCGAGCCAAGCTTGGTCGCGCTTGCTGCAACGTTGGTCGCGGCCTGCTGGGCGGTGTCGGCGGCGTCAAGTCCGGCGTCGCGAATCTTGCGCCGCGCTGCCGGGCTGGCGCTGATCGCCGCTGCCGCGGCGGCAAGACCGGCAGCGAGCATTTCCTTGCTCATCGCCGCCTTGGCGAGTTTGTCGACGGTGGTCTTGTTCGAACGCGATGCGGATTTCGCGCGCGACGATGAAGAACGCGATGATGAAGAACGAGAAGAACTCTTGCGTGGGGATTTGGCCATATTCTGTCTCCCTCCGTTGCGAAGAAAGACACTTTAGCGCCGTAACGGTTCCCGAATGAAGCGCAGAAATGCTCGAAATCCGGACATGTTAAAGGGCACCGCTGCATCACGCAGCGATGCCCTTCGACATGGTCAGCGGCCGGAGATGTGGCCGTTCGTCAGCAATTAGGGCTTACGAACACCCCTTTCCGACCTCCCTGCTGAACCATGAGACATCGGATCACCTCCTTTCGCTGCGTTGAAGCCAGGAACGAAGATGAGTCGTATCGCGCGCGAACGCAAGACTTGTGCTTGCGTGAAATATCGTCAAACTCTTTGCCTTCGCGTCGCCGGAGCGTCAGACGCGGCAATCCTCGACTACCCGCGCAACGTCCGCCCAGGCGGGAACGACGAGCGGCGCCGCGCCGGCGAGCCCGATCCCGAGGCGGCCGCGGCTGTACGCGATCGCATCGAGGCTCGGATCGAATGCGGCGAGGCTGACGCTCAGCTGCTGCGTCGCCGCATCGAAGCTGGCCGGAAGGCTGCGCACCTGCGTCGCGGTCCACACGTTGAGCGTCGGCGAAGCGGCAGTGGCAGGCTTTGCGATCGTCACCTGCCGCGACAGCCGCGTACAGCGGATGGTCAATTGCGGCCGTGCGGACTCGTCCGTGAACACCGCGGCGCTGCCGCCGCTGCTCGACGAATAGACCCACTGGCCGGTGAGCGGTGTTGCCGTGCTGAGGTCGGGCATTGCCTGCGCTGAAGGCGCCGCCGACGTCGTGGCGGTCTGGGCGTTGAGCGCGGAAGGCAAGAGCAGCGCGACCGCTGCAACGGGCGACAATTTCATGATCGTCAGCGGGTCAGCCGGTCGACTTTGGCCTGGAGCGCAGCCAGCTCCGCCTTCAACTGATCGACATCGCTCGCATTTGGGCTGCTGCTCGGCTTCGCATCCGTTTTGGCTTTGCCGGTGAACGCGCGGCTCGCGTCCTCGAACATCGCCATGTTGCGCTTGGCGATGTCGGCGAAGACGTTGCCGCCGAACGCATCCTTGACCGCGCTCTGGTTGCGCTGGAACGCCTCCATCGCGGCTTCGAGATATTGCGGGACGAAATTCTGCATCGAGTTGCCATAGAGGCCGATCAGCTGCTTGAGGAAATTGATCGGCAGCATGGTCGAGCCGCGCGATTCCTCGTCGACGATGATTTGCGTCAGCACCTGGCGGGTGATGTCTTCGCCGGTCTTCGCGTCGACCACCTCGAACTCGCGACCCTCGCGGACCATTGCGGCGAGCCGATCGAGGGTGATGTAAGCCGAGCTTTCGGTGTCATAAAGCCGCCGGTTGGCGTACTTCTTGATCGTCACTTTGCCCGATGCCTTGGCCATGAACCACTCCAGAAACAGCGGCGGCTTACTACCGCACGATAGTGCAGCGCAACATGAACGGGACGCCCGGAGAGCGCCGCGCCCGCTGCCGCTGTTCTTGGAGCTTGTACGCGAGATGGCGGAGCGCGATCCCGAGCTGGCCCGCGCCGCGCTCCTCGGTTTGCGCGCGTACGAGACCGCCGAGCGCCGGCCGCGGCCGCCGGCCAAGCCGGAAGTCGCCCGCGTCGGCGGAGCCTGCCTGCGCGATCACGGCGGCAGCGGGGCGCCGGCGGTGCTCGTCCCCTCGCTGATCAACCCGCCGCGGATCCTCGACCTCGATCCCGACGTGTCGCTGACCGCGGCGATCGGGCGGATGGAGCGGCGCGCGCTGCTGCTCGACTGGGGCAGCGCCGACGAGCGGGCCGAGCTCAGCGTCGCCGGCCATGTCGAGCAATTGCTGCTGCCCCTGGTGCGCGAGCTTGGGCAGCCGGTCGCGCTGATCGGCTATTGCCTCGGCGGGACGATGGCCATCGCCGCCGCGAACCTGGTTCCGGTCCAACGGCTAGCGACGCTCGCTGCCCCGTGGAATTTCTCCCGTTATCCCGAGCGTTCGCGCGCCGCGCTGAAGGACATGTGGCACAGCGCCGAGCCCGCCGCGCGGAACTTCGCCGCGCTGCCGATGGAAGTTCTCCAGGCGGCCTTCTGGTCATTGGATCCGGAGCGGACAGTCAAGAAGTTCGCGAAGTTCGGCGAGATCGACCCGGCGAGCGACGAAGCGCGCCGCTTCGTCGAGCTCGAGGAATGGGCGAACGAGGGTGAGCCCCTGCCCTACCCGGCGGCGAAAGAGCTGATCGAGGACCTGTTCGGCCGCGATGTTTCCGGCGCCGGCGAGTGGCGGGTCGGCGGCAAGCTAGTCAGCGATCGCGTTGCCGTGCCGGCACTTCACCTAACCGCCGAGCGCGACCTGATCGCGCCGCCGGCGACGGTCGCGGCCGGCGAAGCGGTCGGCATTGCCGCCGGCCATGTCGGCATGATCGTCGGCTCCGCGCGCGAGCGGCTCCACGCCGAGCTCGAGCGCTTCCTCGCGGCATCAACTACATAAGGCTCCAACTTTAGAGCAGGCGAGCAAGAACAGCTTTCGACCCATTTTTGATTCAGATCATAGCTATCAGTGATCTCGATCATCGCGTCGGCGCGCGAGCTTCCTACGTGAGAGGAGTGCCGGCGGTCTTAACCACCGACATTAGGTTGGAGGAGGAAAGGCAATGACCATGCATGAAGTCACCTCATTCGGCCGGCAGCAGACACCTTCGCCTGCTTTCTGGCGTGATGAGTCATTTCCATTCGCGAGCTTCCGCCGCGAGATGGGGCGTATGTTCGATGATCTGTTCCGTGCGCCCGTATACGACCGCTACGGCGGCTACGGCTACACCGGGACCGTCACGAACTGGCCAGTTCTTCAGGTCAAGGACATCGAGACCGAGGTGTTGCTAACCGCCGAAGTACCGGGTCTTACCGAAAAGGACATCGAGCTGTTCTTTGACAAGGGCATGCTCACCATCCGCGGCGTAAGGAAGGATGAGAAGGAGGAAATCGGTTATTCCGAGCTGTTCTATGGGAAATTCGAGCGGCAGATTCCGGTGCCTTACTCGATCGACCTCAAGAACTGCGTTGCGGAGTTTCACGAGGGCCTTCTCACCGTCCGTCTGCCCAAGCTGCCGCAGGTGGAAAATGAGAAGAAGATCCCGATCAATGCGGCCACCCGCCACTAATGATCGGGGAGTAACTGGAGAGGGCCGCTTCGGCGGCCCTTTTCTTATGCGGAAATCAACGTCGCTCGTTCGTGAGCCCCACCTTCGGAAAGCTGTTCAAGTAGTCTGCGATCGAGAATTTCCAGCTCATATACTCCTTTCAGCCGGATCAGGCGGGCCGCACGAAACGTCGACAGAACACGGCTGACTGTCTCTTTGGTGAGACCCAGATAGTCGGCAATGTCTGCACGGTTCATCGGCAGGTCGACGATGTTGGTCGCGCTACCGCGCGTTGCTTGTCGTTCGGCTTGAAGCAGGATGAAATTGGCGAGCCGTTCCGCCGCCGTCCTCCGGCCGAGGAGAACGAGCTGCAGCTGCGTCGCGGCGAGCTCGTGAGCGGCTAATTGGTATAGCTCGCGCTCCATGGACGGGTGATCGCTGATGAAGGAGTCGAAGCGCCCGCGCGGGAAGCAACACAGGTCGGCGTCGCCGATCGCTTCGGCCGTGAACGCATGTTCGTCGTCGACACTGATGCCGAGGAAGTCGCCAGGGTCGAGGAAACCGACAACGTGGCGACGGCCATCAGGCAACAGCTTGTAAAGCTTGAGATGCCCGTGCGTCAGCGTGAACACCCGGCCCGCGGGGTCGCCTTCGTGGAAGAGAGTCTGTCCCGCGGCCAGGCGGAGTGTGGATCCGAGTTTCTTCAGCTGCGCCAGATTTTCGCAGTCAAGAATTCCGCACACCGCCCGACTGCGCGCTTCGCAGCCTTGGCAGGCGTGTCCTGTCGGCAAAGGGTCTAGATGTCGAGCAAGCGATCCAGGCATCGGCTGGCTCCTTCCAAGAGGTGATGGATCAATTCGTAGAATGATCTGCCTCATTGCTGCATACGCATTGTCGCGTAGGCTGCCGGCGACAGGGAGCTGCGATCATGCCGCACTTCATGATACAGGCGCTCAAGGCCGGGGAGTTGGGCGAAGCATGGCCCCTCGTTCGGTCGTCCGGTTGCTATGCGAATGTCGATTGGTGGGTCACGAGCGCTGAGGAAATCATCAGGCGCGGCGGTGGAGTACTCGCGGCACGCGCAAAAGACGGCCGCATCCATGGCGTCGCAACTTTCATGGTGCCCGGTGACATCACGACGGACGGCGTACTCACGATTCCAACGCTAATTACGTTTGAGCTGAGCCGCGGCGCGCCCGCACGTTCAGCCCTTCTTAGAGCTTTGGAACGCACCGCCACCAAGTTCGGCTGTACCCACCTCATTCTGCCGCTGACAGGAAAACGGGCGGCCTGAACGAACCCCGTTTTGCCGCATTAGCGGCAGCGGCCGACTTCCGCCGCCTAAATGGCGACGCTGGCGCACCCGACAGGATTCGAACCTGTGGCCTTTGCCTTCGGAGGGCAACGCTCTATCCAGCTGAGCTACGGGTGCTTGGGTGCGGACTTAGCGACGGCGGTTGCGCCCGACAAGGCGGCCAGCAATGACTGCCGGATGCGCAGCTCCCGGCGCTGATTACTGCGCCGCTCTGATCGGGCGCAGCTTGAAGCCGGTGATCTTGGTGTCGAAGTCGCACTCGAACGACTGCTTCTGCTTGCCGTCGTCGACCGTCCCCCAGACGATGATCTTGTCGACCTTCGCCTGCTGCACGTCGATGATGTGCGTGGTGCCGTAGCGCGCGGCGTAGCCGTCGCATTCGTAGCGGGCGGTCGGCTTCAGCGCCTCGTTGCTCACCGGCGCCTTCTGGCTCCCCTGGACCGCCATCGAGGCGACGCCGGCGGCCATCGCGGCAACGCAGCCGCTCAGCGCCAGCGCAGACGCGGCGACGGCCATCGGTCGAATTTGACGCACCATCCGACTCCCCCTCTTAGGCCGAGCCTATGCCGCGCCGGGGTGCCGCACAATGGCGGGCGGAACCGGCGCATTGCCGCTCCCGTTGAGCGGCACAAATGGACCAGAAGCTTGCACAACGGGCCAACGGCTCGCTGATCCAGCCGCCCCCCGCGGCCGAGGCCTTTTATTCGGAAGTGCTGCAGCTGATGGCCAAGTCGGAAATCCCGTTCCTCGTCTCGGGCACCTACGCGCTGGCGAGCTACACCGGGATCGACCGACCGACGAAGGACGTCGACGTGTTCGCCAAGGCCGGCGACGCGTTGAAGATGCTGCATTATTTCAAGAAGCACGGGTTCGACGTGGAGGTTGTCGACGAACGCTGGCTCTATCGCGTGACCCGCGGCGAGCTGTTCGTCGACATCATCACCAACATGCCGACGGTGACGACGCACGTCACCGACGAATGGTTCGCCGGAGCGCCCGAGGCTCAGCTGTTCGGCGCGACGGTGAAGCTGGTGCCGCCGACGCAGTTCATCTGGTCGAAGATCTTCGTCCAGGACCATCACCGCTACGACATGGCCGACGTCGCGCACATGATCCTGAAATGCCACGAGGCGATCGACTGGCGGCAGCTCTTGAGCCACATGGAGCTCTACTGGGAAGTGCTGCTGATCGGGCTGCTCAACTTCCGCTTCGTCTACCCGAGCGAACGCGACGTCATCCCCAAGTGGCTGATGGCCGAGCTGCTCGAGCGGCTGCGCGACCAGGCCGACGTCAAAGGTCCGGGCAAGAGAGTCTGCCGGGGCCGCATCTTCTCGCCCCGCGACTATGCGATCGACGTCGAGCGATGGGGCTTCTCCGAGGCCGTCGGCAATCTCGAAGAGCAATATGTCGGCGAGTGACGGCAAGATGAGGGTCGCCGCGATCGGCGACCTTCACGTGATGGAGGACAGCGTCCGTCCCTACCGCGAGCTGTTCGCCGAAATGGCGAGCGCGGCCGACGTGCTGGTGCTGTGCGGCGACCTCACCAACTTCGGCAAGACGAACGAGGCAGAGATCCTCGCCGAGGACATCCGCTCGTGCCCTGTCCCGGTGCTCGGCGTGCTCGGCAACCACGATTATGAGTGCGGCCAGCCGGAGAAGGTGTGCGAGATCCTCCACCAGGCGGGGATGATCGTGCTCGACGAGCAGGCGCACGAGATCGAGGGAGTCGGTTTCGCCGGGGTCAAAGGCTTCCTCGGCGGATTCGGCCGCGGCGAGCTCGCGCCGTTCGGCGAGCCGATCATCAAGGCCTTCGTCGACGAGGCGCTGAGCGAAGCGCGCAAGCTCGAGAACCAGCTCAGGACGCTGAGGACCGAGCGAAGCGTCGCGGTCCTCCATTATTCGCCCATCGTGGGCACGATCGAAGGCGAGCCGCCCGAGATTTTGCAATATCTGGGATCGCAGCGGCTGTGCGAGCCGATCGACCGCTTCGACCATGTCAAAGCCGTGTTCCACGGCCACGCGCACCACGGCAGCTATGAAGGGCGCACCCCGCTCGGCAAGCCAGTGTACAATGTCGCGCAGTTCGTTCTGAAGCCGCTGTTCGGAAAGCCCTACACGGTGATCGAGGTCTAGGCGGCGGGCCAGCTCTCGAGCACCTCGACGAAGCGGCTGAGCCAGGCGTTGGTCTGGTGGCCGTCGACGACGCGATGGTCGATGGTCAGCGT
>DATDDW010000122.1:0-5035 GCA_036523615.1 Sphingomicrobium sp. | reverse complement strand
GAATTGCATGATGAACACCTACAACCTGCCGGTCCGGCCGCTGTACAACATCCCGGTCCTCACGCTTCACGAGTGCGAGCCCGGGCACAGCTTCCAGCTGGCGCTGCAGGCCGAGCAGAAGGCGCTGCCCAAGTTCCGCCGCCGCATCTATTTCTCGGGCGCCGGCGAGGGCTGGGGGCTTTACAGTGAGTGGCTGGGGAACGAGCTCGGCGTCTACCGCACGTCCTACGAAAAGTTCGGCCAGCTGAGCTACGAGATGTGGCGCGCCGCGCGGCTGGTGATCGACACCGGAGTGCACCGCTACGGCTGGTCGCGCCAGCAGGCGATCGATTATCTCGCGAGCCACACCGCTCTGTCGCAGCACGAGGTGGAGACCGAGGTCGACCGGTACATCAGTTGGCCCGGCCAGGCGCTCGCCTACAAGCTGGGCGAGCTGACAATTCGCCGGCTTCGCTCGGAGGCCGAAACCAAGCTCGGGCCGAAGTTCGACGAGAAATCGTTCCACGACCGGCTTCTCGCCATTGGCTCGGTGCCCCTCACGGTGATGGAAGACCAGATGCACGCCTGGATGCGCAAGCAGGCCGCGAAACCGGCCAAGCCGAGCTGATCAGCGCTCCGGCTCGACCTTAAGGCAATTGCCTTCGACTCCAGTGATGCGCACGCGCTCGCCCTGCGCGGCAGGGCCACCGCGCGCGCTCCACTCGCTGTCGCCGAGCCGGACGCGGCCGCTGTGCTCATCAACCTCGGTGACCACTGTTACCACTCGTCCGACCAGTCGCCGCGCCGGATCGTTGAGCAGCGGGTCCGCGCTTTCTCCGCCGCGGTTCGCATAGAAGCGGCGGCCGATCAGCACCGCAAGCACCGCATAAAGCGCGAACAGCGCGAGCTCAGCCGCCGTGCCGAGGCCGAACAGCACAGTGAACAGGCCGGTCACGATCGCCGCCGCACCGATGAACAGCAGGAAGAACCCGGGCGCGATGACTTCAGCGATCAGCAGCACGACGCCGCCGATCAGCCATAGCCAGCCGGGATCGATGGTGAACCCGCTCATCCCGCGGCTTTGGGGACGCTTGGCACGGGCTTGCCCTTCGCTGGCGCTCCGCCGGTGAGGCTGCCCGTCGCTTCCTTGGCCAGCTCGGCGATCCCGCCCAAAGTCCCGATCAGTTGGGTCGCCTCGACCGGGAAGAGGATCGTCTTGGCGTTGGGCGAGCGGGCGAACTCGGCCACCGCGTCCACATATTTCTGCGCGACGAAATAGTTGATCGCCTGAGCGCTGCCCGATTCGATCGCGTCGCTGACCGCCTTGGTCGCCGCGGCCTCGGCCTGCGCCGCGCGCTCGCGCGCCTCGGCCTCGCGGAACGCAGCTTCCCGGCCGCCCTCTGCCTGAAGAATCGCGGACTGCTTCTCGCCTTCGGCCTTGAGGATCGCCGACTGGCGCAGGCCCTCGGCCTCGAGAATCACCGCGCGCTTCTCGCGCTCCGCCTTCATCTGCCGGGTCATCGCATTGACGATGTCCTGCGGCGGACGGATGTCGCGCAGCTCGACGCGGGTGATCTTCACGCCCCACGATTCGGTTGCCTGATCGACCACCGAGAGCAGCTTGGTGTTGATCTCGTCGCGCCGCGACAGGGTCTCGTCGAGGTCCATCGAGCCCATCACCGTGCGAAGGTTGGTCGTCGAAAGCGCGGTGATCGCCGTGTACAGGTCATAGACTTCGTAGGCCGCCTTCGCCGCGTCGAGCACCTGGAAGAAGACGACGCCGTCGACCGCGACCATCGCATTGTCCTTGGTGATGATCTCCTGACCCGGGATCTCGAGGACCTGCTCCATCATGTTGATTCTGCGCCCGACCCGATAGAAAAAGGGTGGCACATAGTTGAAGCCAGGCTCCGCCACCCGGACGAAGCGGCCGAAATGCTCGATCGTGTAGCGATAGCCTTGGCGGACGATTTTCACGCCCATCATCACGAACAGCAGCACGAGGACCGCGATCGCGGCCATGAACGTCGTCAGCATAAGTCTTTCCCAGTCTCCCTCATCGGGGGCATGATGCGACGGTGATGGCTGGAGCGGAAGGAAAAAGCGACAGGCGTGCCGACCTGTTCGCTGTGCGGTCAGTGCTGTTCCTGCCGGCCTCGAACCCGCGCGCCATCGCCAAGGCGCGGACGCTGGGAGCAGACCTCGTCGTTCTCGACCTCGAAGACGCAGTCATGCCGGCCGACAAGGCTGCGGCGCGCGACGCTGCCGTCGAAGCGGTCGCCGAAGCTTGGCCGATGCCGGTGGCGATCCGCGTCAACGGAGTGGGCACCGAATGGCATTCGCTCGACCTCGACGCCGCGGCCCGATCCAAGGCCGATTTCATCGTCGTTCCGCGCGCCATCTCGGCGCATCTCGTCCGCGGCGTCGCCGAAGCGGTGGGCAAGCCGGCGCTGGCGATGATCGAAACTGCCGCGGGCGTGCTCACCGCCGCCGAGATCGCGCCAGAAAGCGCGGGGCTGATCGCCGGCACCAACGACTTGCGGGCCGACCTGCGCCTGCCGCTCGATGCGACCCGCGAGCCGATCTCGGCCTCGCTGCAGCTGATCGTTCTCGCGGCGCGGGCGGCCGGAGTCCCGGTGTTCGACGGCGTCTTCAACGGGCTAGACGACGCGGACGGCTTCATCGCCGAAGCGCGAGACGGCAGGCGGCTCGGCTTCGACGGCAAGAGCCTCATCCATCCGAGCCAGGTCGAGCCCTGCCACCGCGCCTTCGCGCCATCCGCCGCAGAGGTGGAGCGCGCGAAAGCACTCGTGGAGGCATTCCACGGCGGCGCCGAGCGCTTCGGCGACGAGATGATCGAGCGGATGCACGTCGAGGCGGCCGAGCGGGTGCTGGCGAGGGCAGGGGCCTAGCCGCCCCTTGGCGAATCGCGCTTGCTCTGTCATGGGCCGATATGGCCCAACTCAACGACAGCGCTGACACTTCGCCGAACATCCGTTTGGGGCTGACCTTCGACGACGTCCTGCTGCAGCCGCTCGAATCGACCGTGCTGCCAAGCCAGGCCGAGACCAAGACCTTCCTCACCCGCGAGATCCCGCTCAACATCCCGATCCTTTCCTCGGCGATGGACACGGTGACCGAGGCCGACATGGCGATCGCCTTGGCGCAGCTCGGCGGGATCGGGGTCCTCCACCGCAACATGAGCCTTGAGGAGCAGGCGACGGCCGTCCGTCAGGTGAAGCGCTTCGAAAGCGGCATGGTGGTCAACCCGATCACCATGACTCCCGACCAGACGCTCGCCGAGGCGCTCGAGCTGATGAAGATGCACCGCATCAGCGGCATCCCCATCGTCGAGAAATCGGGGAAGCTCTGCGGTATCCTCACCAACCGCGATGTGCGCTTCGCGGAAAAGGCAAAGCAGCCGGTCAAGGAGCTGATGACCAGCGAGAACCTGGCGACGGTGCCGATCGGGACCAGCGAGGCCGAGGCGCGGCGAATCCTCCACCAGCGGCGGATCGAGAAGCTGCTCGTGGTCGACGCGGACAATCACTGCGTCGGATTGATCACTGTGAAGGACATCGAGAAATCGGTCGCGGCGCCTTTCGCGACGAAGGACGCCGAAGGGCGGCTGCGCGTCGCTGCCGCGAGCACCGTCGGCGACGCCGGCTTTGCCCGCTCCGAAGCGCTGATCGATGCCGGCTGCGACTGCATCGTGATCGACACGGCGCATGGCCACAACATCGACGTCGCCAAGGCGGTCGAGCGGGTGAAGACCGTGTCCAACTCGGTCCAGGTCGTCGCTGGCAACATCGCCACCGCCGAGGCGGCGAAGGCGCTTGCCGGTGCCGGGGCCGACGCGATCAAGGTCGGCATCGGCCCGGGGTCGATCTGCACCACGCGCGTGGTCGCCGGCGTTGGAGTCCCGCAGCTCACGGCAGTGATGGACGCCGCGAGCGCGGCCAACGGCATCCCGGTCATCGCCGACGGCGGCATCCGCACCAGCGGCGACATCGCCAAGGCGCTTGCCGCCGGCGCGTCGAGCGTCATGGTCGGCTCGCTGCTCGCCGGCACGGAGGAGGCGCCGGGCGAGATCTTCCTCTACCAGGGCCGCAGCTACAAATCGTACCGCGGCATGGGGTCGGTCGGCGCGATGGCCCGCGGCTCGGCCGACCGTTACTTCCAGCAGGACATCAAGGATCACCTGAAGCTCGTGCCCGAAGGTATCGAGGGCCAGGTGCCGTATAAGGGGCCGGTCCGCGACATCATCCACCAGCTTGTCGGCGGGGTGAAGGCGGCGATGGGCTATACCGGCTCGCGCACCATCGCCGAGCTGCAGAAGCGCGCGCGGTTCGTGCGGATCACCAACGCGGGCCTGTCGGAGAGCCACGTGCACGACGTGACGATCACGCGCGAGGCACCCAACTATCCGACGCGCTAGCGACCCCATCAAAGTGGTGACTTTGATGGGAACCCTTAGCCGATGACCCCCGCCGCGCGGCTGCAGGCGGCGATCGAGATCCTCGATGCCGTGATCGCCTCGGCACGCGAGGAAGGGCCGCCGGCAGACTCGATCGTCACCCGCTATTTCAAGCAGCGGCGCTACGCCGGCTCGAAAGACAGGCGGGCAGTGCGCGAGCTGGTCTTCCGCGGAATCCGCCGCACTGCGGAGCTGCCGGAGAGCGGGCGGGCGGCGGTGCTTGGCCTCGCCGACGATGAGCCGGAGCTGCTCGAGCTGTTCGGCGAGCCGCGCGGTCCCGAGCCGCTCCAGACCGGCGAGCAAGCCGCGGCGGCCGGAACGGTGCCGCAGTGGCTCAGAACCGAGCTGTCACCGCTGGTCGGCGAGGGCGAATGGCCGGCGCTGCTCGAGCGCGCGCCACTCGATTTGCGCGTGAACATCGTCCGCGCTTCGCGCGAAGAGGTGGTCGAGCAATTCGCTGGCGGCGTGCCGACGCCGCTCAGCCCGTGGGGAATTCGCCTGCCAAGCGACAGCCGGATCGATAACCACCCGGCCTATGAAGCCGGCCTGGTCGAGGTGCAGGACGAGGGCAGCCAGCTC
>DATDDW010000121.1:0-2887 GCA_036523615.1 Sphingomicrobium sp. | reverse complement strand
GGGCTGACCCACGACACCGTGCTCGTCGCCCGCAACCTGGGCCCCGCCGAACTGCTCGAATATGACCGGCGCCGGCTCAAGGCGGTGCTGCTCGAAGAGGGCTCGCTCACCAGCCACATGACCATCGTCGCTCGGGCGATCGGCATCCCCGTAATCGGCCGCCTCCACGATATTCGCCACAGCGTCGAGGAAGGCGAGCCGATCCTCGTCGACGGCGACAACGGCAGCGTCATCATCCGCCCCAACCGCCAGCTGCTCGCCGGCTTCGAGCACCGCATGGCCCTGAGCCAGAAGCGCCGCGCGGAATTCGCCGCAATCAGGGCGCTCCCGGCGCGAACCAAGGACGGCGTCCACGTCAGCGTGATGGTCAATGCCGGCCTCGCCGAGGACGCGGCGACTCTGCGGATGACCGGCGCCGACGGCATCGGTTTGTTCCGCACCGAGTTCCAGTTCCTCGTCTCGGCGACTCTTCCAGGGAGGGAGCGCCAGCAGCGGCTCTACACCAAGGTCCTGGAAGCGGTCGGCGACAAGCCGGTCGTCTTCCGCACCGTCGATATCGGCGGCGACAAGGCGCTGCCCTATTTGTCGGACGAGGCCGAGGAGCAGGCGGAAAACCCCGCGATGGGCTGGCGCGCACTGCGCCTGTCGCTCGACCGCTCGACCCTGATGCGCGCGCAGGCCCGCGCGCTCATCGAAGCGTCGGGCGGCAAGGTGCTTCGAGTGATGTTCCCGATGATCTCCGAGCCGTGGGAATATGAGCAGGCGCGCGGCCTGTTCGAAGAGCAGGTCGAGTGGGCGCGCCGGGCCAAGCGCAAGCTCCCCAAGGCGATTCACTTCGGCGCGATGCTCGAAGTGCCGAGCCTTGCCGAGATGCTCGACCAGCTGCTGCCGCGCGTCGATTTCATCTCGATCGGCACCAACGACCTCACCCAATTCCTGTTCGCCGCCGACCGTTCCGATCCGCGCCTCGCCCAGCGCTACGACTGGCTGAGCCCCGCGATCCTGCGCTACCTGAAGCGCATCCTCGATCAGGCGCGCGCGGCCGATGTGCCGGTGCGCATCTGCGGGGAAATGGCCGGCCGTCCGCTCGAGGCGATGGCCCTGATCGGCGTCGGCGCGGACGCATTTTCGATCACTCCCGCGGGGGTCGGCCCGGTCAAGGCGATGGTCCGCTCGCTCGAGGCAAGTGCGGTTCGCGCGCGCCTCGACCAGCTGCTGGCAAAGCCGCCCAAGGACATGCGCAAGGCGCTCACCGACTGGGCTCGCAGGCATTCGGTCACAATCGGTTGACACTGGCCGCACAGCGCTCAAACAGGGCGCATGGCCAAGCGCGAACCCGAAGCCGAGCCGCTGGACGACGAGCTGGTCGGCGAGCCTCAGGTCCCGACCGTCGGCGAACGGTTGCGCGCGGCGCGTGAGGAAAAGAAGCTGTCGCTCGAGGACATCGCGTCGCAGACCCGGATCCCCCAGCGCCATCTCGAGAGCATCGAGACCGCCGACTGGGACAAGCTTCCGGCGCCGACCTACACGATCGGTTTTGCTAAGAGCTATGCCTCGGCGGTCGGGCTCGATCGCCAGGAGATCGGCGATCAGCTGCGCGAGGAAATGGGCGGCCAGCGCTTTGCCAGCTCGCAGGCCGAGGTGTTCGAGCCGGCCGACCCTGCGCGGACCATGCCCAAATGGCTGGTGATCGGCGGGGTTCTCGCGGTGATCTTGCTGATCGTGGTGATGAGCTGGCTCAACCGCCGCTCGCTCGAGCAGCCGAGCGAGCCCACCACCAACGCGCCTGCGGCAGCGTCGCAACCGGCGCCGGCGCAACAGCCTCCGACCCCGGCAGCAGCCCCGGCCGCCGCTCAAGGGCCCGTCGTGCTGACCGCCGTCGAACCATCGTGGATCCAGGTCACCGACCAGGGCAAGACCCTGTTCCAGGGCATGCTCCAGCCCGGCCAGACCTTCCAGGTGCCGGCGACGGCAACCGCGCCGCAATTGAAGGCCGGCAAGCCCGAGGCGCTGCAGGTCAAGGTCGGCACGGCGACGGCTCCGCCGGTCGGCCCACCAGGCAAGGTCGCGGCGCACGTCAGCCTGCTTCCCGCCGACCTGATGCGCGGCGGTGCCGGCGGCGTTCCCGCTCCGGCTCCGGCTCCGGCGGCGCAATAGGATTCATCCGCGGCTAAGACGCCTGAGCGCAGAGTCGCACCACAACTGGAAGCGTGGGGAAACAATTGTGAAAGCTCGAGTGATCACCGCCCTGGCCGGGGCCGTCGCAGCGCTGGCTTTGGTCCCGTCCGCGGCAACCGCCCAGCGCCAGCCGCCGACGCCGGAACAGCGCCTCGACCGGCTCGAACGGCAGGTGCAGGAAATGCAGCGGCAGGTCTTCCCGAAGGGCCGGCCGGCGGACACCGCCGGCTTTGCCGACGACCCCGCGGCGACCCAGTCGTCGGTGATGAGCCTCGACCAGCGGCTCGACGCGCTCGAGCGCCAGATGACCGACCTGCTTCGCCAGTCGGAGGAGAACGGCAACCGCCTGCGCACCCTCGAAGGCAGCGTCGGCAAGATGCAGACCGACCAGGACCAGCGCATCAATGCGCTCGAGCAGCGGATGAACGAGGCCGCTGCGGCTGCCGCGGCGCCTGCCCCGACCGACAATTTGGCGCCGGTGCCCACCAATCCGCCCGCGGCCAAGCCAAAGCCCAGCGCGCCGGCGGTCAAGCCCAAGGCCGTTCCGCCGAAGAAGACTGCCGAGACTGCGGTGCCGTCGCCGGCTGCGGCTGACGCGGGGCCCGCGGGCGCGCCCGGCGTCGATCCCGGCGAGGACGCTTACTCCGAGGGCTTCCGGCTGTGGCAGGCGGGGCAGTACGACGAGGCGATCACCACGCTGCGCGCCTTC
>DATDDW010000120.1:0-5259 GCA_036523615.1 Sphingomicrobium sp. | reverse complement strand
GAATCGCCGATCTCGAGCCCGTCGAGAGCGATATGGATCTCGTTGGGGATGTTCGCCGCGTCGCACACCAGCTCGAGCTCGTGGCTGACGACGTTGAGCACGCCGCCGCGCTTGAGGCCCGGCGACTCCTCTTCATTGTCGAAGCGGACCGGGACGCCGACGGTGACCTTGGTGTGCTCACCGATGCGCAGGAAGTCGACGTGGACAGGCCGGCTGGTGACCGGGTGGAAATCGACGGCCTTGGGCAGGGTGCGATGTGCCTCTCCGGCGACATCGACCATGATCACCGAGTTCATGAAGTGGCCCGTCGACAGCATCCGCGAGAGGAGTTTCTCCTCGACGTGGATCGACAGGGGCTCTTTCTTTTCGCCATAGACGACGGCGGGTACCCGGCCTTCGCGGCGCAATGCTCGGGAGGCTCCCTTGCCAGCCCGGTCGCGCGCCTCGGCGGGCAGCGTCAGCTGTTCGCTCATTTTCTTGTGCTCCGATTGCTAAACACCCGCGCCACGCCTCCAGGGATGACCATGGCCGGGGAAGCGGCGCCCTAGTGCAGGGCCGCCGCAAAAGCAAGTTTGCGAGGGCTTAGTAGATCCGCTGCGATTCGATGCCGTGCTCGGCCAGGCGGACGAGCACGCTGTCGTTCCCCGCGAGGTGACCGGCGCCGACTGCCACGAACACGATCCCCGGCGTCTGCATGCGCGCGGCGATCCAGTCGGCCCAGCGCGCATTCCGCTCGGTGAACATCATTTGATAAGTCGCGGGGGCGGCGCTGCGCAGCTGGTCGAGCATGCGCACGAAGACGGTCTGGTCGCCGTGCTTCCAGGCCGTCTGCATGTCGGCCATGGTTTTCGACAGGTTCTCGCCGGACGAGGTCTTGACCGGCTGGCCGGCCTTGGTGCCGGGGGCGATCGCCGTCGGCGGCATGTGATTGAACATGTTGAACTGGAAATCGAGCGTCTCCAGGCCTTCCACCTGCTTGCCCTCGGCCTCGGCGAAGCGGCGAAGCACCATGTCGGCGCCGTTGCTGACCTGCATGCCTTGCGAGCGGCCGGCGTTGATCGCCATGCGCGTCGTGGCGAGGAATGACGCTGAGGGAGTGACTGTCGGAGCGCTGAACGGGGTCGCGGCGGCATTGGCCGGAGCGGGTCCTTCGGGGATCAAAGTCTCGAGCACCAGCTCGTCGGACTGGACGAGCGCGCTTTTGACATTGTCGTTGAACCAGTCGGCCTTGCCGTCGAGCGCGTGGAACGTGCCGAAGATGTAGACGGTGGTGTCGGCGTCGTGGACCACGAACATCGCCGGTTCGACTGTGGCTTGAGCGGGCGGCGCGGCGGCAGTCGTTGCGGCGGCGATCGCGGCAGCGACGAGCAAGTTGACCATCCATCACCCTCCCGAGGTGGACGGCACTGGCGGAGCGTCAGCCGAAGTGGCTGCGGGCGCACTTACCCGATGCGGGAAAGTCCCGCAGATCATTCACTTCGCGCATCAGACCCCCCAGCCCGATACCCTGATGTTATGGTCACCGAGTTGTTAACAAATGTCTAGCGATTTCCACGAAACGTGAACTTTTCTCGATAGATGGAGCCAATCGGGCGCCGCTTGGGCCTTATTGCACGCGCTCGACGCGGTAGCCGTCCCTTTTGAGCAGCGCGATGACCGAATCCTGGCCCGCCAGGTGACCCGCGCCGACGGCGATCATGATGCTCCCAGGCTGGCCCATCCGCTGCTCGATCCATTTGCTCCAGGTGGCGTTGCGTTGCAGCATCAGCGCCTGCTTGAGCTCGGGCGACGTGCTCAGGTCGCGGTCGAACGAGCGGGCGATCGCCTTCACATCGCCCTTGGACCAGGCGGCGAGCATTCCCGTGAATTCGTTGCTGGTCGCCTGGCTCTGGTCGATCGATCCTTCGAGCAGCGCCCGCTGCGCATTTTCCGGGAGCTTGTCGAAGAACTGCAGCTGCTCGACGTTGCTCTCGAGCTCGCCGATCGGCTTGCCCTCGCTGGTAAAGGTACCGCGAAGGACGCTTTCGACGCCCGTGTCGCCCTTCAAGCCCATCGCGCGGTATTGGTTGCCAAGAAGCATGAAGCCCGCCGCCCAGGTCTTCATCTGGTCGAAGTTGGCGCGCGGGATGCCGCTCTTCCTGATCGCTTCGTCGAGCGCTGCGCGCTTGTCGGGCGAGACCCGCTCGCTGATCGGCGGCAGGCCTTTCGCGAAGGCCATTCCGGCGAGCGCCGAAAGCAGCTTGGTCGGGTTCTTCTCGTCAACGATGGTCTCGACCACGAGCTGTTGAGAGCCTTCCACCGCCTGGTCGAACTTGGGTGTACGCCATTGATAATGTTCTGGAAGAAGATGGATCGTCCCGAACAGGTAGATGGTCGTGTCGGCGTCGGAAACCGCCCACAGCGCCGGGCGTGCGACGGGCGGCGCCTTCGCCTGCGCCGGCGCTCCAACGGCGAGGGCGGAGAGGCCCAGGGCAGCAATGGCGCGCTTAAGGAACTTCAGCATTGGTCTCTTCAAAACTCTCGTGAAGTGCGGTGGGCCGCGGCACTAGGTCGGGCAAGCTGAACGGTCACTTGCCCCGTTGGGACGCATCCGCCAAAGCGCGCACATCGCACCTATCAGGGCAGCCGCGCTTGAGCCTCAGCTTCCAGGACCTGATCTTAACGCTCCACCGCTACTGGGCCGCACAGGGCTGTGTGATCCTTCAGCCCTACGACATGGAGATGGGGGCGGGGACTTTCCACCCGGCGACGGTGCTTCGCTCGCTCGGGCCGGAGCCGTGGCGCGCGGCCTATGTGCAGCCGTGCCGCCGCCCGACGGACGGGCGCTACGGCGAGAACCCCAACCGGCTCGGCCATTACTACCAGTACCAGGTCGTGCTGAAGCCGAGCCCAGACGATCTCCAGGATCTCTACCTCGGCAGCCTCCTCGAGATCGGCATCGATCCCTTGAAGCACGACATCCGCTTCGTCGAGGACGATTGGGAAAGCCCGACGCTCGGCGCCTGGGGACTCGGCTGGGAAGTGTGGTGCGACGGGATGGAGGTGACCCAGTTCACTTACTTCCAGCAGGTCGGCGGGTTCGAGTGCAAGCCGGTGACGGGCGAGCTCACCTACGGCCTCGAGCGCCTCGCGATGTACATCCAGGGCGTCGACAATGTGTTCGACCTCAAGTTCAACGACGCGGGCGTCAGCTACGGCGACGTGTTCCTCGAGAACGAGCGCGAAATGTCGGCTTACAATTTTGAGGTCGCCAATACCGACGCCTTGTTCGACCTGTTCAAGAAGGCCGCGGCCGAGTGCGAGCGCTGCCTTGAGGCGAAGCTTCCGATCCCGGCCTACGAGCAAGCGATCAAGGCCAGCCATTTGTTCAACACGCTTCAGGCGCGCGGCGTGATCAGCGTCGCGGAGCGCCAGGCCTATATCGGCCGCGTGCGCGACCTGGCGAAGGCCGCCTGCGGCGCGTGGCTGGAGCGAGCCACGTAATGGCGGACTTCCTGCTCGAGCTGCTGTCGGAAGAGATCCCGGCGCGGATGCAGGCCGAGGCGCGCAACGCGCTCGCGCGGCTGTTCGCAGAATCCACCGCCGAAGCAGGTCTGAAGACCGGCGCGATCGACGCTTTTTCGACGCCGCGGCGGCTGGTGTTGATTGCGCGCGACGTCGTCGGAGCAACCGAAGCGAGCCGCGAGGAGATCAAGGGTCCGCGCAGCTCGGCGCCGCCGCAAGCGCTCGAAGGCTTCCTGCGCAAGACCGGACTCACCCGCGACCAGCTCGAGGAGCGGGGCGGCATCTATTTCGCTGTCGTCGAGAAGCCCGGCCGCCAAGCCACTGAGATTCTTGCAGAAACAGTCAAGCGCATCATCGCGGATTTCCCCTGGCCCAAGTCGATGCGCTGGGGCTCGGGCGACCTGCGCTGGGTGCGGCCGCTGCACAGCATCGTCGCCATCCTCGGCGAGGAGATCGTGCCGGTCGAGATCGACGCCATCTCTTCCGGCGCCTCTACTGTCGGGCACCGCTTCCACCATGCAGGGCCGATCACCGTCGGCGGTGCCGGCGATTACCTCGAAAAGCTCCAGGCCTGCCATGTGATCGTCGACCAGGAGGAGCGCGAGCGGATCATCCGCGACGGCGCCGCCGAGGCCGCGGCCAGGGCGGGGCTGACGCTGCTCGCCGACGAAGGGCTGGTGGTCGAGAATGCCGGGCTCACCGAATGGCCGGTGCCGCTGGTCGGCACGTTCGACGCCGAGTTCCTCGACGTTCCGCGCGAGGTGATCGTTCTCACCATGCGCACCAACCAGAAGTATTTCGCCTGCACCAATGACGAAGGTCTGCTCGCGCCGGCATTCGTCTGCATCGCCAATGTCGCGGCGAGCGATGGCGGGCAGGCGATCGTCGAGGGCAATCGCCGAGTGCTCGCGGCGCGGCTGGCCGACGCGCGGTTCTTCTGGGAGCAGGATTTGAAGGTCCCGCTCGAAGAACAGACGAAGAAGCTCGGCGGGATCGTCTTCCACGAGAAGCTCGGCACCGTTGCCGACAAGGTCGAGCGCGTCGCCAGGCTCGCGCGTTGGCTGGTCGAAAGCGGGGCGATCAAGGCGGACGCCGACCAGGTGGAGCGCGCCGCGCGGCTGGCGAAGGCCGACCTCGTCAGCGGGATGGTCGGCGAATTCCCCGAGCTGCAGGGCGTGATCGGCGGCTATCTGGCCGAAGCGCAGGGCGAACCCAAGGCGGTCGTCGAGGCGATCCGCGACCATTACAAGCCGGCGGGGCAGGGCGACACCGTGCCGACGGCGCCGGTCACGGTGGCGGTGGCGGTGGCCGACAAGATGGACAGCCTGGTCGGCTTCTTCCAGTTCGGCGAGAAGCCGACAGGCTCGAAAGACCCGTTCGCATTGCGCCGGGCGGCGCTCGGCGTCCTGAGCCTGATCATCGACAATGAGCTTCGCGTCTCGATGCGCGACCTGATCACTGCGGCAGCGCACAAAGGCGGCGCAAACGCCGGCCGCGAAATCGCCGGCTTCCTCATCGAGCGGCTCAAGATTCAGCAACGGGAGGCGGGCATCAGCCACGATTTGATCGATGCGGTGGTCGCGGTAGAAACCGGCGGCGATAACGTGCGCATGGTTCACCGCGTGCAGGCGCTGCAGGCGTTGCTGAAGACCGAGGACGGCGCCGACCTGCTCACCGCCTATAAGCGCGCGGCGAACATCCTCAAGAAAGAGGATTGGACCGGGCCGCAGGTGATGAGCTCGGCCGAAGAGCAGG
>DATDDW010000119.1:0-6334 GCA_036523615.1 Sphingomicrobium sp. | reverse complement strand
GTGTGTTAACAGGGTTATGGGATTCGCTGGGGGCGGACCAATGGCCAAGCTTGCTCGACTGCCGGCCAACGACCGCACGCCACAGGCTGCGGCGGAGTTCGAAAGCGCACCCCGGCTGCAGACGCGCTACTACGCCTTCCTCAGCTACAGCCACAAGGACAAGGAGCTCGCCGACTGGCTGCATCGCGAGCTCGAGAAGTACCGCGTGCCGCGTGCGCTCCACGGCCGCCTGACCGCCAACGGAGTGGTCCCGAAGCGGCTGACGCCGATCTTCCGCGACGAGCACGACCTCGCCGCGGCCGGTGATCTCGGCGGGCAGATCAAGGCGACGCTTGCCGCCTCGCAGTTCCTGGTGGTCCTCTGCTCGCCGACGGCGGCGGTGTCGCGCTGGACCAACGCCGAAGTGGAATGGTTCAAGCATTCGCGGCCCGAGGGCTGCGCTCTCGCCGCGATCGCCTCCGGCGAGCCCTTCGCCAGCGAGATGCCGGGCCGCGAGGACGAGGAATGTTTCCCGCCCGCGCTGCGGCAGAAATATGATCGCCGCGGGAGGCCGACCGGAAGACGTGCGGAGCCGCTCGCCGCAGACCTTCGCGGACCCCCGGAGGCACGCCGTCTCGGCTTCCTCAAGCTGGTCGCCGGGATGCTCGGCGTCGGTTTGGACGAACTGGTCCAGCGCGAGACGACGCGGCGCAATCGGCGCCTCGCGTGGCTCGCCGCCGCTTCGCTCGGCGGAATGGCGGTGACCAGCACGCTCGCCGTCACTGCAATCCAGGCGCGCGATTCCGCGCGCGAGCAGCGCCGCGAAGCCGAGGGGCTCGTCGCCTTCATGCTCGGCGACTTGAAGGACAAGCTTGAGCCGATCGGCCGCCTTGACGCCCTCGACGGGGTCGGCAGCCGCGTGCTCGCTTACTTTAGCAAACAGGACACGTCGGAGCTTTCCGACGCCGCGCTGACGCAGCGCTCAAAGGCGCTCAGCCTGATGGCCGAGGTCGCCAATGCCCGCGGCGATTTCGACACTTCAAGCCGCCTCTATCGCGAAGCCATGGCCGGCACGGCCGAAGCGATCCGGCGCCAGCCAAGCGATCCCGAGCGAATCTTCGAGCACGCGCAGAACGTCTTCTATTTCGGCGAGCTGCGCCTGCAGCTCGGCGACCTCAAGACCGCCGAAGGGGCAATGCGCGAATACCAGCGCCTCGCCCTGCAAATGAGCGCGCTCCAGCCGGACAACATGAAGTACCGGATGGAGCAGCAATATGCCGACTATAATCTCGGAGTGGTCCTCTACGACCAGCGCCGCTTCGGAGAAGCGGTCGCGCAGTTCAAGGACGCATTGGGGACAATGGAAGCGATCTCCACCGCCGATCCGTCGAACAAAGCTTACCGACAGTCTGTCGCAGAATCGCTCGCCTGGCTTGCAGACGCCGAGCGGGCGGTCGGCAGTTTTGACGATGCAATTGGCCTGCGGCAGCGCAATGTCGCGATCTACAATGAGCTTTACGCCAAAACGGGTGACGTCAGGTACCGCGAACATTTGATCCCGGCGATCAGCTCTCTTGGCAATTTGTACGCGGAACGAGGCCAACAAGGACCTGCCGCCGACCAATTCCGCCAAGCAATCTCCCAGGCCGCCATGCTGACCGCTGTCGAGCCGGGAAACACCGTCTGGCAACAGTACGGCTTCGAGAGCCGTATTGGCTACGCAACCGTGCTTCTCGCCGCTGGGCAGCGCGACGAAGCGGGCGTGCAAACGAATGCCGCATGCAAGACGATCGCTGGCTTGCTGCGTCAGCCGGCGCCGAAACCTGACTGGCGAATTGGCCAGGTCGACTGCTTGCTCCTCCAGGGCCAGCTTGCACTCGCGGCCGGAGCGAAGGACGATGGGCTTCGTCTAGCGCAGCAGGCAATCGCCACGGCCCGCACGGTGCACACGGTGGACCGGGTAGCGGATGCCTCGCTCCTGGAACGGGCTTATCGGGTGACGGGCGATATCGCCCGAGCGCGCGGAGACTTGCCCGGGGCTCAAGCAGCATGGACGAGCGCCCTATCCCAGTTTCTGGACGGCGTTCCGCTAATGCCGCGGGAGCTTGCCGAACACGCGATGCTGCTCGACCGGCTCGGGCGTGCAGGCGAAGCACAGCAGCTCAAACAGCGGCTCGCCGCAATGGGGTACAAAGCAGCCGCTCTCGGCTGATTTTGAGGAGAAGAAGAAATGTCTCGGGCTCGGGGAAAGCTTCACGAAATCGCCGTCACGGCAAGCAAGAGCGGTGGAGGAACGAGCTTCGCTGCCGGATCGGATCTGTGGGACGATCCGAACGGGGCGCTGCGCTTCCACAAAGACCATCACGGAATGAGGAAGCACGACTACCATCTGGTGGAGTTCGTGCTCGACGACCAGACCGGCGATGGCCTCAGGTTCCCGAGCGTGCCGCACGATGCCATGTGGGTGAGCAAGGTGGGGCCGGGCCGCGAAACGCCGTGCCCGAACAAGGACACTGAGAGCGACTACAGCGTGCTCGAGCCGATCTGCGTTTCAGATGATGGCCGCCGGCTGATCGTGCGCAACGACAACCCGCAGAAAGAGCAGTGGGCGTTCACGATGAACTTCGTGAAGCGCGGCGAGGATGCAGCCGACCCGGACAAGTTCGTCAGCTGGGACCCGATCATCGACAATCACAACGGCGGAGTGTGAAGCGGGAAGGCAGGTCGCCACCGTACCGCCAGGATCTGCTCGGGCGCGTAAATCTCATCAGTGGGGGAGAACGTCATGTGTGACAACAAGGAGGCTGTGAAGGTCACCTACAAGGATCAAGGATCCAAGAAGGGATGGAATATCAGCCATTGCGGGGTGGACGGCGGACCTGGAAGTTACCCCCATCTGAAAGCTGGCTATGACGAGAGTCCGACCTTCAGTTTCCAAATTCACGGTGCTGGCCCGGGCGGTGGGCAAGTCTACTTCGCCCCAGACCCGGTCTGGGTCGGTGTCGGCACGGCCAAACCGACGAAGTTCGATTCCGCGCTCCTCGACAACGTCAGCGGAGCGGGGACGACCACGCTCACGTTCCATGACCCGAACAACTATAATGGCGGCGACGCCGTCACCCTGACCTACATCCTGCGCTTTTCCGACGGATCATATACCGACCCGATCATCGACAACGGCGGTTGCTGTCACGGCGTCATTCACCCGGGCTTGCTACCCACCACGACCACTGCGTTCATCGCGGACCTGGCCATCGCGTTTTTCGTCGGGGTGATTGTAGCATTGCTCGCTCGACGATTGCTCTCATCCAGGAGTAGCACGAATCCTCCACAAGCCCGTTCCACAACCGAGGCTGACTGAAGCGGCTGGCCCGGAGCTGACCGGGCCACCGCGGATCCCGTTCGTCCTTTCGGTCGGAGTCACTGGCCACCGCGCCGAGGTGCTGGCCGAGGGCGACGTCGAGCGGCTGCGCGAGCGTGTGCGCCAGACCCTGCTGCTGCTCGAAGAGGCGGGGCGCGCGCTGCTCGAGCGCGAGCGCGACTGTTTCGCGCCGGGCCCGCCGCAGCTGCGCTTCGTTTCGCCGATCGCCGACGGCGCCGACCAGATCGCCGCCGAGCTGGCGCTCGAACTCGGCTGGCAGCTGGAATCAATCCTCCCCTTCCAGCGCGAGCAATATCGCGCGAGCCTCGCCAGCCACGGCGCCCGCGAACGCTTCGATGCGCTCGTCGAGCGCTCGACCTGCCTGCTCGAGCTCCCCGGCGACCCCGACGAAAGCCTCGATGCTTACGTAATGACCGGCCGCGCGACGGTCGCCCACTGCGACGTGCTGATCGCGGTGTGGGACGGCAAGCCGCCGCGCGGCCGCGGCGGGACCGGCGAGGTGGTGCAACTGGCGCTGACGCGCGGCACCGCGATCGTCCACGTGCCGCTGCACGCGCAAAGCGAGGCGCGGGTGCTGTGGGCCGCGTTCGATCCGACGGTGGTCACCGTGGCCGACGATCCGGGAGTGGCCCGACCGCTCGACCGGCACGACATCGACACTTTGCTCGCCGGCCTGCTGATGCCGCCGCCCGACGAGCAGGAGCAGAACTTCCTCAAGCGGTTCACGCGCGAGCGGCTGCGCCATTTCCGCGCGCGGATCGAATATCCGCTGCTGCTCGCCGTCGCCGGCGTCAAGAAGTTCAAGCCGCGCAGCTTCACCGACCAATATGCCGCGGCGCAGATCCGCGATGAATGGCAGCGCTACCGCGTCGGCTGCGCCGAGGCGCACAATATCCTCGCGCCCATCGACCTGCTCGAAGAAGCCTACAGCTGGGCCGACCGCCTGGCGACGCACTTCGCCCAGACCTACCGCAGCGGGCACATCTTCAACTTCGTGCTTGGCGGCTTCGCGGTGTGTCTCGGCCTTGGAGCGTTCCTGATGCCGCACCTCAAGTTTGAGGAAGCGGCGCTCGAAATGCTGATTACCCTCGCGATCATCGTCAACGCGCGGATCGGCACGAGAGAGGAATGGCATCGGCGCTGGCTCGACTATCGCCAGCTCGCCGAGCGGCTGCGGCCGATGCGTACCCTGAAGCTGCTGGGCATCGCCGCGCCCGACCCCCCTGGGACGGAAACGAACCCGGTGCCCAAGCGCTGGATCGACTGGTACGCGAGCGGCATCTGGCGGGCGATGGGTTGCCCCTCGGGGTCGATCGACGCGGCTTGTGCGAACCGGCTCGCCGACGCGATCGCTGAACATGAGGTCGCGCCCCAGGTCGCTTATCACGAGCACCATTCCGAGCAGATCGAGCTGCTCGACCATCGGCTCGAGCTGATCGGCACGGTGCTGTTCGTGGCGACGCTGATCGTCTCGATCGCGACGATCATCGGCTACGCGCTCAATGCGTCCTACGTGAACACCTACGGCAATTGGTTCACGCTCGTCTCCGCCGGTTTCCCGGCGCTGGGCACGGCGATCTTCGGCATCCGCTTCCAGGCCGATTTCGGCGGTGATGCCGTACGCTCGATGGCCACCGCTGCAACGCTGCGCCAGATCGACGAGGAGCTGCGCAAGGAGATTACCTTGTCACGCACCGCCGACCTGGCCGAGCAGGCCGGCCGGATCATGCTGTCCGACCTCGACGAATGGCGTCTGGTCAACCAGCAGCGCGACCTCTCGGTCGGCTAGTCGTCATCGCCCCAACGCCAGCGCCAGCCGCCTTTGGTGGTGCGGGCGCAAATAACGATGAACACAACCGTGAGTGGCACGAGCGCCGCGACGAGCTGCAGCGGACTCCGGCGCAGCAGCAGCCCCAAGGCAATCGCCACGGCGGTAAAGCCGATCGTCAGCGCCCAGCCCTGCCAGCTAATCGGCGGCCCGGCGCCATAACCGTAGCGTTTGGGCGCGAACCACTCTTGCTCGTCGCTCATTCCTTCGCCTCCTTCGGCGGTCGCCCGCGCTTTAGCGGCGCCGGCGCCTTCAACTTGACGCCGCGCGCGCCGAGCGCTTCGCGGAGCAGGCATTCGACCTGGGCATTGACGCTGCGCAATTCGGCCGCGGCCGAGCGCTCGACCGCCGACCACAGCGCCGGATCGACCCGTAACGGGTAGGCCTTGCGCTCGCCGCTCGCCGGCATGGCTTACTGATACAGCGTGCCGGTGTTGACGACGGGTTGCGTGTCGCGCTCGCCACAAAGCACGACCATCAGGTTCGAGACCATCGCCGCGCGCCGCTCGTCGTCGAGCTCGACCACCTTCTTTTCCGACAGCGAAGCCAGCGCCATCTCGACCATTCCCACCGCGCCTTCGACCAGCGTCTGCCGCGCCGCGACGACCGCCTGCGCTTGCTGGCGGCGAAGCATCGCGCCGGCGATCTCGGTCGCATAGGCAAGGTAGGTGAAGCCGCACTCGTCGATGGTGATACCGGCGACGTTGAGCCGCGCCTGCAGCTCCTTGCGCAGCTCGGCGCCGACTTCCTCATGATTGCCGCGCAGCGTTACTTCCTGGTGCGCGAAGTCGTCGTACGGGTAGCGCGAGCCAATGGTGCGGATCGCGGCTTCGACCTGGACGCGGACGAACTGCTTGTAATCGTCGACGTCGAACAGCGCCTGCGCGGTGTCGACGACGCGCCACATGATCTGCGCGGCGATGTCTATCGGGTTGCCGCGCAGGTCGTTCACCTTGATCTTCTCGGAGATGAAATTGTTGGCGCGGACCGACACCTTCTTCTTGGCCATCCACGGCCAGGTCCAGCGCAGCCCGGTCGTGCGGTCGGTGCCGCGATATTCGCCGAACAAGGTGATCGCGACCGCCTGGTTCGGCTGGAGCATGTAGAAGCCGGGCATGACGAGGATGAACACGATCGTCGCGGCA
>DATDDW010000118.1:0-5342 GCA_036523615.1 Sphingomicrobium sp. | reverse complement strand
TCCCACCCGGTCCCGCCCGCGTTCGATTAGCGCTCGCCGCTGCGCTCCTCGCGGCGATCTGGCTGGTGATGCTGCTGCTTGGCCGCGGCGCGCTCGACCGTACCCTCTACGAAGCACTATACGCGGGCGGCAAACCCGGGCTGATCCTCCTCGCCAGGTCCTTTACCGCCCTGGGTGAGCCGACGGTGCTCATCGGCGCCGGGTTCATCGTCGCCTGCTGGCTGTGGCGGTGGGGGAGGGGCCGCCTTGCTGGCGCACTGCTTCTCGTCGTTCTCCTCGGCCGCGGCCTCAGCGAGGTGCAGAAGTTCACGATTGCTCGCGTTCGGCCCGACCTCGAGCCGCACCTCGTGGTGGTGAAGACCTCGTCCTTCCCCAGCGGCCATGCGGCAAGCTCGATGATCTTCTATCTGACGCTCGCGCTTGCACTGGTGCCGGGCAAGCAGCGGCGTCGTCTCGCCGCCGCCGGCGCCATCCTGCTGTCGGTGCTGATCGGTACGAGCCGAGTGATGCTCGGGGTGCACTGGCCGAGCGACGTGGTCGGCGGCTGGGCGTTCGGGATGCTGTGGGTGCTGCTGACGGTCCGGCCGGCGGAGCGGCTGTTCCGCGCCGATTCCCCAAGCGGCGGCGAAACAGCTATAAGGGCGCGGGGCAAAGGGGGAGGCGAAGAATGACTCGCTCAAGACCGTTCACGTGGATCGCCGCGACGATCTTCGCGCTGATGGCGCTGATCCACATCTACCGTGTCATCACGCATTTCCAGATCGTCATCGGCAGCCACGCGATTCCGATATGGGTCAGCTATGTGGCGATCGTCGTCACGGCATTGCTGAGCTGGATGCTGTGCCGCGAGGCGCGGGGGACGAGCGGCCCGTAATTCTACTGGGTCACACGTTGAAGCGGAACAGCAGGACGTCGCCGTCCTGCACGACATAGTCCTTGCCTTCCGAGCGCATCTTGCCGGCGTCCTTGGCGCCGGTCTCGCCGCCGAACTTGAGGTAATCGTCGTAAGCGATGGTTTCCGCGCGGATGAACCCGCGCTCGAAATCGGTGTGGATCTCGCCCGCGGCCTCCGGCGCCTTGGCGCCTTTGTGCACGGTCCACGCACGCGCTTCCTTGGGCCCGGCGGTGTAGAAAGTGATCAGCCCCAACAGCTCGTAAGCCGCATGGATCATCCGGTTGAGCCCGGTCTCGTGAAGGCCGAGGTCGGCGAGGAAGTGTTCGCGATCTTCTGGGGGAAGCGTAGCGATCTCGGCCTCGATCGCCGCTGAGATGATCACCGCCTTGGCGCCTTCGGCAGCCGCCTTGTCGAACACGCGCGCGCTATGTTCGTTGCCGCTCGCCGCCTCGCCCTCGTCGACGTTGCACACGTAGAGCACGGGCTTCGCCGTCAGCAGCTGGGCGCGCTGCAGGGCCTTGTCCTCCTCATGGTCCTTGGCCTTGACCAGCCGCACAGGCTTCGAAGCGCGCAACAACTCGAGCGCCTGGCCCAGCACCGAGGCTTCGATCTTCGCTTCCTTGTCGCCTTGCTGCGCCTTCTTCACCAGGTTCGGCACACGCCGCTCGAGGCTGTCGAGGTCGGCGAGCATCAGTTCGGTCTCGACCGTCTCCGCGTCGGCGATCGCGTCGACGCGCCCCTCGACGTGCGTGACGTCGCCGTCTTCGAAGCAGCGCAGCACGTGGACGATCGCGTCGACCTCGCGGATGTTGGCGAGGAACTGGTTGCCGAGGCCCTCGCCCTTGCTCGCGCCGCGCACCAGCCCGGCGATGTCGACGAACTCGATCTGGGTCTCGATCTCCTGCGCCGAGCCGGCGATCTCGCGGATCTTGTCGAGCCGCGGGTCGGGGACTGCGACGCGGCCCACGTTGGGCTCGATCGTACAAAAGGGATAGTTCGCCGCCTGCGCCGCGGCGGTCTCGGTCAGCGCATTGAAAAGCGTGGATTTTCCAACGTTCGGCAAGCCGACGATGCCGCAGCGAAAGCCCATGTGTTCTCCAATTTGTGTTGGTCATCGCGAGCGTAGCGTGGCGATCCAGCTTTCTTCTGGATTGCCGCGTCGCCTTCGGCTCCTCGCAATGACGGAAGTGGGCGCTCTCTACGCGAAGTTGAAGCTGATGCTCAACCGCTCGCCTCGGCCGCGCCCGGGCACCACTTCGTGACGCAGCCAGCTCTCCCACATCAGCAGCAGTCCCGGGCGCGGTTCGACGGTCAGGAAAGTGTCGGGCCGCGTCGGCGCCGACATCATCAGCGGCAGCCGCGGGTCCTCGAAGCGGATCGCGCCTGAGCGCGCCGGAACTTCGACGTAGAATGTGCCCGAAAACATGCTGTGGGGGTGGATATGGCCGGTGTGGTGCCCGCCGCCTCGCAGCAGGTTGACCCACAGGCTGTCGAGCTTGGGCTTGCGCTCGAGCTCGAAGCCGCATTCGCCGGCAAACGCCACGGCGTGGCGGGGGAGGAGCTTGGCGAGCTCGGCAAAGGCCGGATCGCGGCGCGGCAGGTCGTTCAGCGAGGCGTAGCTGGTGTAGCCCGAGTAGCGGTGCTCGCTCGACCAGCGGCGGCCGGCGCCATCGTCCTGCGCAAGCGTGCGGATCGACTTGGCGAGCTCGCCCAGCAGCGTCTCGTCGGCGAGCTCAGCCTCATAGAGTTGCGTGACGAACAGGCTCCGCAGCATGACACGTCCGTAGAGTCTTGATATCGAAGGCGGAAGAGCTGGGATGTCGGATGTCTTCGTGTCGTATGCGCGGCCCGACGAGCCGCAGGCGAAGCGCGTCGCAGACGCGTTGCGGGTGCTCGGCTATCAGGTCTGGCGCGACGACGAGCTACCCGCGCACCGCGCTTATGCCGAGGTCATCGAGGAGCGGCTGAAGGGCGCCAAGGCGGTCGTCGTCCTCTGGTCGGCGGAGGCCGCGAAATCGCAATGGGTGCAAGCGGAAGCGGACGCGGCAAGATCCGCCGGAACCCTGATCCAGGCGCTTCTTGACGGCACGATCCCGCCGATGCCGTTCAACCAAATCCAGTGCGCCGACCTGAATGGCTGGGACGGCAAGGGCGATGGCCTGGGCTTCAAGAAGCTCGCGTCCAGCGTTGCAGCGCTCGCCGGCGCCCCAAGCCAGGACGAAGAGCCGGCGCGTCGCACACAGAGGGCGATCTGCGTCCTGCCGTTCCAGAATATGAGCGGGGATGCCGAGCAGGAATATTTCAGCGACGGGATCAGCGAGGACATCACCACCGACTTGTCGAAGGTCTCGGCGCTCGAGGTGATCGCCCGTAACACCGCGTTCCAGTTCAAGGGCCAGTCGGTCGACGTCTGCGATGTTGCGAAGAAGCTCGGCGTTAGCCACGTCCTCGAAGGAAGCGTGCGCAAGGCCGGAAACCGGGTGCGTATTACGGCGCAGCTGATCGACGGCCGCAGTGGCGCTCATCTTTGGGCGGAGCGCTACGACCGCGACCTCACCGACATCTTCGCCATCCAGGATGAGCTTTCCAGCGCGATCGTCGAGGCGCTGAAGGTGAAGCTGCTGCCCGAAGAAAAAGAGGCGATCGAGAACCGCGGCACCACCAATGTCGAAGCCTATAATTTATACCTGAGGGCGCGGCAGTATTGGATCACTGGGCATTTCGGCGATCAGCGGCGCGAAGACCGCGTCGTGCGCATCTGCCAGGCCGCCACCGAAATCGATGAGAATTATGCGCAAGCCTGGGCGCTGATGGCTCTGGCGCAGGCGAACCGCAGGTACGGTTTCTCGGGGAACGAAAGCGTCGACGACGGATCAGCCGCGGCGGAGCGCGCCATCGCTCTGGATCCAATGATCGCTGAAGCGCATTTGCCGATGGCCTGGCGGCTGGCGGAACAGGGTCATTTCGATGAAGCGGATGAAGAGATCCGCACCGCCGTTCGCCTTGGCCCCGAATCTTGGGAAGTGAACAAGGAATCCGCCCGAATCCTCTACCGGCAGAGGCGAATGGACGAGGTCAAGCGCTACCTCGACAAGGCAACGCAGGTGATGGAATCCGATTTTCACGGATGGGGGATGCTGTTTGCAACCTGCAATGCCTTGGGAGACATCCCGGGACGGCAGCGGGCCGCGGAAAAGATCATCGAGCAGGCAGCGCCGGTCCTCGCGGCGGATCCAGATAACGGCACGGCCCTGATCTTTTCGGCACTCGCGTTCGCTTCACAAGGTGATCTCAAGCGCTCCAAAGAGTGGATGGATCGCGCCGTGGCGCTTGATTCCGACAATCAGTTCATGCGGTTCAACATGGCCATGGGGCAGCTCGTATTCTTCAAGGACAAGGAAGCAGCCTTGGAGACGATCTCGCAGGCACTCGCCAAGGGTGGTCCCAACGTCGTGACGCTGGTGGCCAATGATCCCAATCTCGATGGCATTCGCGCGGACGCTCGCTTTGCGGAGATGCTAGGGTCGGCCAAAGCGCGAGTGAAGGCCGCAGCGCAACTGCTCAGTCCCCCTGCTGCAGCCTGAGCGCCACTTCGCTCATGAACCGCGCATCGTCGCCGTCGGCGAGCCACTCGGCTTCGTTGGCGATCGCGGCGAGGAGGTCGGCGAGGGGCTCCATCTCGCGCTTCGCATAATTGCCGAGCACGTGCGGGGTGACGAGGTCCTTCCGTCCCGGCCCTGGGTGGCCGATCCCAATGCGCACCCGGCGGAATTCCGGGCCCAGCGCGGCGTCGATCGAGCGCAACCCGTTATGGCCCGCGAGCCCGCCGCCGACGCGCACCTTGACCTTGAACGGGGCGAGGTCGAGCTCGTCGTGGAACACGGTGAGCGCGTCTAGCCCGAGCTTGTAGAAGCGCAGCGCCTGCTGAACCGCGTCGCCGCTGTCGTTCATGAACGTCTGGGGCTTGACCAGAAGGACGCGATTGGCGCCCAGTCGCCCCTCGGCGACGAGGCTGCGGAACTTCTTCTGCCACGGGCCGAAGCCGTGCGCCTCGGCGATCACGTCGGCGGCCATGAAGCCGACATTGTGCCGCTGCAGCGCATATTCCGCGCCGGGATTGCCGAGGCCGACCCAGATTTGCATCGGCGGGCGTTAGCTTAGCGGCGGGCAAAGAAAAACCATTCGCCCTGAGCGAAGTCGAAGGGCTGTCCTGCCTTCCACAGAGAAAAGCAGTTCTTCGACAGGCTCAGGACGAACGGCAATTGTTTCGGAAGGGGAGTGCTTACTCTTCGCTCTCGCCGCCTTCGGTTGCAGCCTCGCCTTCGCCTTCCTCGCCTTCGACGGTCGGCACCTCGTCGGCCGGCGCGGCCTCTTCCTCTTCGGCCTTCATCGCCGAGGGGGCGACGATCGTGGCGACGGTGAAGTCCTCATCCTTGTTCGCCGGCTC
>DATDDW010000117.1:0-1816 GCA_036523615.1 Sphingomicrobium sp. | reverse complement strand
GCGCCTGGGCGTCCGTCCGGTGTTCAAGCGGATCGACAGCTGCGCCGCCGAGTTCGACGCGACCACGCCATACCTTTAC
Organism: Sphingomicrobium sp.; assembly: GCA_036523615.1. Taxonomy (GTDB): domain Bacteria; phylum Pseudomonadota; class Alphaproteobacteria; order Sphingomonadales; family Sphingomonadaceae; genus Sphingomicrobium. The sequence continues at coordinate 1,737 of DATDDW010000117.1, read as the reverse complement.
TCCACCTACGAGGCGCCGCTGTTCGGCGAGCCGGAGGACGAGGCCGAAGTCTCTGATGCGCGCAAGGTGATGATCCTGGGCGGCGGCCCGAACCGGATCGGGCAGGGCATCGAGTTTGACTATTGCTGTTGCCACGCGGCCTTTGCAGTGCGCGATGCGGGCATCGAGACGATCATGGTCAATTGCAACCCGGAGACGGTCTCGACTGATCCGGACACGTCGAACCGGCTCTATTTCGAGCCGCTGACGGGCGAGGACGTGCTCGAGATCGTCCGCCGCGAGCAGGAGAAGGGCGAGTTCTTAGGGGTGATCGTCCAGCTCGGCGGGCAGACGCCGCTAAAGCTTGCCGCCGAGCTCCAGGCGGCAGGCGTGCCGATCCTCGGCACCTCGCCCGACAGCATCGACCTCGCCGAGGACCGCGAGCGGTTCGCTGCGCTGGTCGCCAAGCTCGGCCTCAAGCAGCCGGCGAACGGCATCGCTCGCAGCCGCGATGAGGCGCTGCGCGTCGCCGAGCGCATCGGCTATCCGGTGCTGCTGAGGCCGTCCTACGTGCTCGGCGGGCGGGGCATGGAGGTCGTCGACGGGCCGGCGCAGCTCGACCATTATATCGCCACCGCGGTCCAGGTCTCCGGCCGCAGCCCGGTGCTGATCGACCGCTACCTGCGCGACGCGATCGAAGTCGACGTCGATGCGATCTCGGACGGCAGCAACGTCGCGGTCGCTGGCGTCCTCCAGCATATCGAGGAAGCCGGCGTGCATTCGGGCGACAGCGCCTGTGCGATCCCGCCGCACAGCCTCAGCCGCGAGGTCGTCGCCGAGATCGAGCGGCAGACACGCGAGCTGGCGCTGGCGCTCAAGGTTCGCGGCCTGATGAACGTCCAGTTCGCGGTCAAGGACGAGACGGTCTATCTGATCGAGGTCAATCCGCGCGCCAGCCGCACGGTGCCCTTCGTGGCCAAGGCGACCGGGACGCCGATTGCCAAGATCGCCGCGCGCGTGATGACCGGCGAGGACTTGAGCGGTTTTGGCGAGCTGCCGCGCGAGCTCGACTATATCGCCGTCAAGGAGCCGGTATTCCCCTTCGCGCGCTTCCCCGGCACCGATCCCGTCCTTGGACCGGAAATGAAAAGCACCGGCGAAGTCATGGGAATCGATAAGGATTTCGACATTGCCTTTGCCAAGGGACTGCTTGGCGCGGGAATGCAACTGCCGCAGGGCGGAACGGCGTTCGTCTCGGTCAAGGATGCCGACAAGGACAATATCGTGCCGGCGGTCGAGAAGCTGGTCGAGCTCGGGTTTTCGATCATCGCCACCGGCGGTACCGCGGCGCACCTCGAGGCCAAGGGACTGCCGGTCAGCCAGGTCAACAAGGTCGCGCAGGGGCGGCCGCACATCGTCGACAAGCTGCTCGACGGCGAAGTCGACCTCGTCTTCAACACCACCGAAGGGTGGCAGTCGCTCAAGGACAGCCACTCGATCCGTACCACGGCGCTCAACAAGAAGGTGCCGTATTTCACCACGGCCGCGGCGAGCCTGGCGGCTGCGCGGTCGATCGAGGCGGTGCGCGGCCACGCGCTTGAAGTCGCCTCGCTCCAATCCTATTATTCCGCGACCGCGAAGTAGCTTCACCCACAATTTGCCCCCTAAAAGCGGACGTCAGGACCGCCGGGGCAGGGTTTTGAAAAAGGGTTTTGACCAATGGCGAGTGCCGACAAGGTACCGATGCTCGAAGAAGGC
>DATDDW010000116.1:0-1558 GCA_036523615.1 Sphingomicrobium sp. | reverse complement strand
ACAAGCTCAGGCGGCGGGTTCCGGCGCCTCGAGGATGCGCCAGCGGCCCTCCTGCCATTCGTAGCGTTGCGAGTCCGCAGGCCGGAAGTCCTGGCGCTTCCACGCGTTGACCGTCACGGTCACGCAGCGCTCGGCGATGTCAACGGTGTTGAAGCTTTGCGCCTGCTCGCGAACGCGGGTCGAGGTCGCGGTCCCGGCCTGGACCACCAAAGCGCCGCCCGCGCGAGTCACCAGATCGCTCGCCTGGTGGATCGAAGCATGGTGCGCATGCCCGGCGAGCAGCAGGTCGACGCCCGCTTCGTCGATTGCGTCAAGCGCTAGTTCCTGCCGGCCGATTGCGCGCTCGACCCCCTCGCCGACGGGAATGGCGAACAAGGGATGATGCGTGACCAGCACCCGCACGACGTTGGCCGGAGTGCGCGAAAAGGTTTCACGGATGAATTCGACCTGGTCGGCGTTGATCCGCCCATCCTTGAAGGTCATCGACCGCGCGGTGTTGATCCCGAGCACGGCGACGCCGGGCAGCTCGATGAACGGGCACAAGGTCTCGTCGATGAAGCGGCGATAGCGCGTCAGCGGCGAAAGGAAGCGGCGCAGCACGTCGTACAAGGGAACGTCGTGGTTGCCAGGAACGCCGAGAACCTCGTGCCCGCGCTCGCGCAGCCCTTCGAGGAAGCGGCAAGCCTCCTTGAACTGCTCGGTCCGCGCGCGCTGGGTGAAATCGCCGCTGACCACCACCAGGTCGGGCTTAAGCTCGTCGATGCTGCGGCCGACGGCCTCGACCAGCCGCGGGTCATGAGCGCCGAAGTGGAGGTCGGACAAGTGGACGAGCCGCGCCATAGCCTATGAACGCGCCGCGGCTGCGGCCGGTTCAGCGGTTCGCCGTGAATGAACGCTAGATGGTCCGGAGCTTCAGCGGACGAAGTCGGGTTCGATCCCCACGCTGTCGCGCACGACGTAGAGCGGCCGCTGCTTGGTCTCGGTGAGGATCCGCCCGACATATTCGCCGAGCACGCCCAGGGAGATCAGCTGCACTCCGCCGAGGAACAGCACCGAGACCATGATCGAGGCGTAGCCGGGGACCGGATTGCCCCAAATCAGCGTCTGCGCGGCGATGAAGCCGGCATAGCCGAGTGCGAAGAGCGCAACGAGCGCTCCCACATAGGACCAGATCCTGAGCGGCACCGTCGAGGCCGAGGTGATCCCGTCGAGCGCCAGCGTCCACAGCTTCCAGTAATTGAACTTGGTCGTGCCGCTCTCGCGCTCGACGCGGTCATATTCGACCGCGGTCTGCTTGAACCCGGCCCAGGCGAACAGGCCCTTCATGAAGCGGTTGCGCTCGGGCAGCCGGCGGATGGTGTCGACCACCTTGCGGTCGAGCAGGCGGAAGTCGCCAGCATTCTCCGGGATCTTCTCTTCGCTCACCAGATTGTGGGCGCGGTAATACAGGCCGGCCGTCAACCGCTTGGCCCAGCCATCGCTGGCGCGGCAACGGCGCACGCCGAAGACCATTTCGTAGCCTTCGCGCCACCGGGCGACCATCTCGGGCAGGACCTCG
>DATDDW010000115.1:0-6079 GCA_036523615.1 Sphingomicrobium sp. | reverse complement strand
CGCGCCGATGTTCTGCGACAGCGAGCCCGACAGCTCCATGAATAAATCGTGCGGGTGTTGGCGGTCGATCAGCCGATCGCGGCCGTTGGCGGTCTCGCCGCTGGCGAGGAGCAGCGGATAGCCGCGCGGGCCCATCAGCGGGTCGGGACTGAGCATCGCCTTGAACTGCACCATGCCGTTGCCGAGCGGGTGGCTGGCCATGCCCATCCACATTCCCGAGACGAAGGCTTTGTCGTCGCCGCGCGCACCGGACTGGTGGTCATAGACGAGGTTGACGAGGCCGTGCGCCATCAGCGTCCAGCCGCCGCTCATCGCTTGCAGGCCCATGTGCCGCGAGCTGTCCGGCTGCCACGCGGTGCCCGAGGATTCGCGCTGCATCGCATAGGGCCCGAGCGCGCCGGTCATCGCCATGGCGTGCGCGCCGTGCGCGGCCATGGGCATGTTCATCTGCGGCGCCGCGGGCATGGGCATCGCTTCGTGAGTGGTCGGCGGCTGATCCGTCGGCATGGGCATGGTCATCGGCTGCGCCGGGGCAGGGGCGGGCCGCGGCTTTGACAGCGGGGCGGCAGGCTTCTTCGGTGCCGGCTTTCTGGCAGGAGCCTTCTTTGGCGGCGCCTTCTTCTTGGCCGCGGGCTTGGCCGGCGGGGGCATCTTCATCCCCGGCATCTGCATCTGCACGGCGGCAGCCGGCGCGGCGGCGACGCCGAGGGCGCTGGCAATGCACAGCAGGGGAAGCGGCTTCACGCGAATCTCCGTTGGGGTGCGGCGGCGAATCGCCGCCATGCCCGTCGCAATATTGTACAGAGTTGAACGAGGTCGCGTTCTGACTGGCGCGCTTGTCACTCGACGCAGCGCGCGGAGCGGCGCAAACAGCAGTCATGCGGGGGCGCATCCATCTTCTTGCCGCGCTGGCGCTCGGCGCCGCGAGCGCCCCGGCGGCCGCCGACGAGGCGCCGATCTGTCCCGACCGGCCGGGCAAGGCGACCAGCGCCTGCACCGTGCCGCTCGGCCGCTGGCAGGTCGAGACGGGGCTCGCCGACTGGACGCTGCAGAAGGGCGGCGGCGAAAGGGACACGTCGCTGGTGCTCGGCGAGACGACGGTCAAATATGGGGTGACCGACAGCTCGGATATTGAGGTCGACGTGACGCCGTGGGAGCGGGCGACGAGCCGCTTCGCCGGAATGCATGAGAGCGCCAGCGGAATCGGCGACGTCAACGTCATCTACAAGCAGCGGGTCGTGCCGGCGGACGCGCCGCTGCAGGTGATCGTCATGCCCTATGTGAAGATCCCGACGGCCAAGCACTCGCTCGGCAACGGCAAGTGGGAAGGCGGCGTGCTGCTCCCGGTCGGCTATCCGATCCCCCAGACGCCGCTGAGCCTCGGCCTCACGCCCGAGCTCGACTGGCTCGCTGACGCCGACGGGCACGGGCACCATCTGGCGATGCAGCAGGTGGCGAGCCTCGGCTTCGCGGCGAGCGACAAGCTGACGCTGTCGGCGGAGATCTGGGGCGCGTGGGACTGGGATCCGAGCAGGACGACGCGCCAGGCGAGCGCCGACGGATCAGTGGCGTATCTCGTGAGCAAGGACATGCAGCTCGACGCGGGGGCGAACTTCGGGCTCAACAAGAATACGCCCGACGTCGAGCTCTACACCGGCATTTCGCTGCGCTTCTAGAAGAGGGGGGACGAGGATGAGACAGGCATGGGCAATGCTCGCGCTGGTTGTGCTCGCCGCGCCGGCGCATGGGCGCGCGGCGGACTGCGCGCGGGTCGATGACGCAGTCGTCAAGGCGCAGTTCGACAAGTTCAACGCCGCCTGGGCGACCAAGAGCCCGGACAAGGTGACGGCGCTGTTCGCGCCCGGAGCGGTGCTTCTGCCGACGCTCTCGGACCAGGAGCGCACGACGCCCGCCGGAATCCGCGACTATTTCGTCGGCTTCCTCAAGAAGTCGCCGGTCGGGCATATCGACACGAGCAGCATCAAGCTCGGCTGTAACATGGCGGCGCGGATGGGCAATTGGTCGGTGACCCTGACCGATCCGGCGACCCACAAGAAGAGCGTTGCCCACGCGCGATACACCTTCATCTACAGCTACGAGCATGGGGGCTGGATGATCGCCCATTTGCACAGCTCGCTGATGCCGGCGGGGCACTGATCGAGATTCTGCAAGCGCTCGCAGCGCTTTGGGTGTAAGGTCGTCGCAACGAGTAACAGGCGGAGGCTCGCATGAGCGGCATCCTCGACAAGTTCTACGTCGAAAACGGCATTCGCGGCGCGCGCGTGTTGGCGCGCTCGCACGAGCTCACCGGCTATTGCCTCGCAGAGCGCGACATCGACACGGCAATCCAGATGCTCAAGGACGACCTCGACAGCTGCGCGCGGCAGATGAAGCGCCTGCTCGAGGTCAACCGGCGCGGCGCCCTGTTCGAAGGCTGGCCGCGAGGCGCCGACGGCGAGGCAGAGAGCTCGGTCAAGCGCTGATCAATTTCAGCGCGGCAGGAGCGCGTAGGTGCGGCGGAAGGCGTGGGTCTCCGCGGCGGTGAACGCGGTGCCGGGGCCGCGCGGCGCGACATCGGGCACGCCGGTCACGAAATAAGCGACGCCCACGCCCCGCGCGCGGTCGATCCAGATGCCGCTCTTCATCCCGTAAGCGTCGCCGGCATGGCCGACTAGGGTTCGCCCGAGCGTGCCCATGTCGTCGGCGCAGCCGCGGACGGACGTCGGGAGCTGTTGGGTCGCCTGGCCGTACTGGCAATAGAAGCCGCCGTCGGTGATTCCGTTGCCCCCGTCGGTCGCGGTGATGCCGTTGGTCCCGTCGAAGCGCCACACTTGCGTGAGCATGGTCTCCACCGACTGAGGTGATAGGATGCGCACGCCGTCGAGCGTGCCGTCGTTCAGAAGCATTCGGCCGACACGGGCGAGGCCGCGGGCGGAGATGCGCAGGCCCCCCTGCGGCGCGAACAGAGCGCCGTTCTCGCCCAGATGCCAGCGCGAAAGGTCGCACGGCTCGCCCTCCTTGACGAACACCGGGCAGTCGGGACGCTTGCCGTGAAGGTCGTCCTTCACCGGCTTGCCGCCCTGGTCGAGCTCGACCGCGCGGGAGACCGCGGCGTCGCTGCACGTCGGCCAGTTGTAGCAGGCGTCGAGCTGCATCGGCGCCAGCACATGCTCGTGCATCCACAGGTCGAAGCGGGTGCCGGTGACCTTCTCGACGATCGAGCCGACGATCGGGAAGTTCAAATTGGTGTAGCGGAAGTAATTGTCGCCGGGTCCGTGCTTCGGGTCCCAGTTCCTGGGGTCGGCCATCACCGACTGCAGCGTTGCGCCCAGGGGAATCACATAATCGTCGTCATGCTCGCGCACCGAGCCGGTGTGCGACAGCAGCATGCGAAGCGTGATCGGCCGGTCGGGGAAGTAAGGGTTGCGCAAGCTCCAGCCGAGCCAGCGCGAGACGTCGGAATTGAGGTCGACCTTGCCGGCTTCGACCAGCTGCATGACGCCGATGGTCGTCACCATCTTGCTGACCGAGGCGACGCGGACCGGATCGTCGGGAGTCACGCGGCGGCCCGACCGCGGGTCGGCGATGCCGTCGGCGAAGCTCGAAAGCTCGTGCGTGCGGTCGAAGGCGACGCCGACTTCGGCGTTCACCGGCGGTGCTGCGGGCGGCACGGTCGCGCAGCCGGCGAGGAGCAGTGCCGGAAGGAGCGTCAGCAAGCGCATGCCGGGGTCTTAATCCCGGTACGGCGGCAATGACCAGCCGCGGGCGATCGCTCCGGCGCGCAGAGCGAAACCCGCGGCGATGGCGATTGCCGCGGCGGGCCAGACGGCGAGGTGGGCAAGGACCAGCGCGACGAACAGCCCGGCCGACAGGGCGGCGGGAGTCACGTAAAGCTCGCGGCGCATCAGCACCGACGCTTCGCCGGCGAGCACGTCGCGGATGATGCCGCCGGCGCAGGCGGTGAGCACGCCCATCACGAATGCGGGAACCGGCGCGACGCCGAAGCCGAGCGCCTTGGCTGCGCCGTAGGCGGCGTAAGCGGCCATGCCGGCGGCGTCGAACCACAGCAAAGCTCGCCCGGCGAAGCGTTTGCGGCTCGCGAACCAGACGAGCAGCGCCGCCGCTATGCAGATCAGCAAGGTGCCGTTGGTGCGCACCCAGAACACCGGCGCTCCGATCAGCAGGTCGCGCAGCGTCCCGCCGCCGACGCCGGTGATCACCGCGAAGAAGATGAAGGTGACGAAGTCGAGCCGCTTCTCGGCCGCGACCAGCGCACCGGAGACGGCGAACACCGCGATGCCGAAATAGTCGAGCAGGACGAGCGCGGTTGGGTTCATCGCTGCGAGGGACTACATGAAATGCCATGGCGGACGAAACCAACATCGGCGGGGCGATCCCGACGCTCGAAGACTGGCAGCACTGGACGCTGGTGATGGGGCGCGCCCAGCAGATGCTGATGGAATTCTGGGCGGAGCAAATGAAGAAGGGGCAGTCGATGCCGGCGTTCGGCCCGGCGTGGAACCCGAGCGCCTTCGCCTTCGGCGACCAGGGCATCGCAGCGAGCGACCCGATGGCGCTGATGAGCGCCGGCGCGCAGGCGTGGGCCAAAGGCCTCGAGACCTGGGGCAAGATGCTCGGCGGCGTGACTGCGGCTCCGGCGGCGGATGAGAAGGAGCGGAAGGACCGGCGCTTCGCTGCCCCCGAATGGCGCGAGAACCCGATCTTCGACACCATCCGCCAGACCTATTTGCGGGTCTCGGACCAGCTCCTCGGAACGGTCGACGAGATCGACAATGTCGACCCCGCGACGCGCGAGAAATTGCGCTTCGCGACGCGCGCCTTCGTCGACGCGATGAGCCCGTCCAATTTCGCGCTGACCAACCCGCAGGTGCTCAAGCGCACGATCGAGACGCGCGGCGAGAATTTGCTCAAGGGCCTCGCCAACATGCTCAAGGACATCGCGGCGGGGCAGCTGACGCAGACCAAGCCGGGCGTGTTCGAGGTCGGCAGGAACCTGGCGACGACGCCGGGCAAGGTCGTCAAGCAGACGCCGCTCTACCAGCTGATCCAGTACACGCCGACGACCGACGAGGTGTTGAAGACGCCGGTGGTGATCTTCCCGCCGTGGATCAACCGCTTCTACATCCTCGACCTTTCGCCTGAGAAAAGCTTCGTCAAATGGTGCGTCGACAACGGCATCAACCTGTTCATGGTGAGCTGGAAGTCGGCCGACGAGAGCATCGCCGACGCGACGCTCGACGATTATGTGCTCAAAGGCCAGGTCGACGCGATCGACACCGTGCGCGACGTCTTGGGCGTCGAGGGGGTGCACGCGATCGGCTATTGCGTGGCCGGGACGACGCTGGCGGCAACGCTGGCTTATCTTCAGTCGAAGAAGCAGCAGGACAAGGTCAAGTCGGCGACCTTCCTCACCGCCCAGGTCGACTTTTCCGAGGCGGGTGACCTCAAGCTGTTCACGGGGCCCGAAGTGATGGGGCTCTTGGAAGAGATCACCAGGGACAAGGGCTATCTCGACGGGCGCTACATGGCGGCGACCTTCAACCTGTTGCGTGGCCGCGACCTCATCTGGAACTATGTCGTCAACAATTACCTGCTCGGCGAGGAGCCGGCGCCGTTCGACCTGCTCTATTGGAACTCAGATACGACCAACCTGCCGGCCGGCTGGCATCGCGATTACCTCGAGACGCTCTACAAGGGGAACAAGCTCGCCGAGAAGGGCGGGATTAAGGTCGCCGGAACGCCGATCGACATCAATGCGGTGAAGACGCCGACCTACATCCAGGCGGGGCGCGAGGACCATATCGCGCCGCCGCAGAGCGTGTGGAAGATCATGAACCACTTCGCCGGCGAGAAACGCTTCGTGCTCGCCGGGTCGGGGCACATCGCCGGCGTGGTCAATCCCCCCGCCGCGCAGAAGTACCAATATTGGGTCAACGACCGGCCGTGCGGCACGCTCGATTCGTTCATCGAGGGGGCGAGCGAGCACAAGGGAAGCTGGTGGCCCGACTGGCTCGAGTGGATCAGGAAGCAGGATCCGGGAAAAGTGAAGCCGACAGGT
>DATDDW010000114.1:0-5138 GCA_036523615.1 Sphingomicrobium sp. | reverse complement strand
CTCAGCATCGACAATGCCTTTTCCGAAGAGGAAGTCGCCGAGTTCATCGGCCGGGTTCGCCGTTTCCTGAACCTGCCGGACGACGAGCCCGTCGCCGTCACTGCCGAGCCCAAGATCGACGGCTTGAGCTGCTCCCTGCGGCACGAGAATGGCGAGCTGGTGCTTGCGGCGACGCGGGGCGACGGCACGGTGGGCGAGGACGTGACCGCCAACGTGCGCACGATCGCCGACGTGCCGCGGAAGATCAAAGGCGCTCCGGCGGTGCTCGAGGTGCGCGGCGAAGTGTATATGTCGAAGGCGGACTTCGAGGCGCTCAACGAGCGGCAGGAAGCGTCCGGCGGCAAGATCTTCGCCAACCCGCGCAATGCGGCGGCGGGTTCGCTCCGCCAGAAGGACCCGGCAATCACCGCGGCCCGGCCGCTGCGGTTCATGGCGCACGGCTGGGGCGAGCTCTCAGCGCCACTTGGGCAAACCCAATATGACGCGATGAAGCAGATCGAGAGCCTCGGCTTTCCCGTCAGCAACCTCCTGAAGCGCTGCGAGGGCGTCGAGGAAATGCTCGCGCATTACCGTGAGATCGAGCGCGTCCGCGCCGATTTGCCGTTCGACATCGACGGCGTCGTCTACAAGGTCGACCGCATCGACTGGCAGGAGCGCTTGGGCCAGGTCGCGCGCGCGCCGCGCTGGGCGCTGGCCCACAAGTTCCCGGCGGAAAAAGCCGAGACCACGCTCGAGGCCATCGACATCCAGGTCGGCCGCACCGGGAAGCTGACTCCGGTCGGCCGGCTGAAGCCCGTCGGAGTCGGCGGCGTGATCGTCGCCAATGTTACGCTGCACAACCGCGATGAGATCGAGCGGCTGGGCCTCCGGATCGGCGACCGCGTGCGCATCCAGCGCGCCGGCGACGTGATCCCGCAGGTGGTCGAGAACCTGTCGCGCGATGAGAAGCGCCCGGCGTACCACTTCCCCGACCGCTGCCCCGAATGCGGCAGCGAAGCGGTGAGCGAGGAAGGCGAGGTCGACGTCCGCTGCACCGGCGGCCTCATCTGCCCCGCCCAGCGGTTCGAGCGGCTGCGGCATTTCGTGTCGCGCGGGGCGCTCGACATCGAAGGGCTCGGCGAAAAGTCGATCGCCGAGTTCATCGAGCTGGGCTGGCTCAATTCGCCCGCCGACATCTTCCGCCTCCACCAGCACCGCGATGAGCTGCTCGGCCGCGAGGGATGGAAAGAAAAATCAGTCGACAATCTGCTCGCCGCGATCGAGGCCAAGCGTCAGCCCGACGGCCCGCGCTTCCTGTTCGGGCTCGGCATCCGCCACGTCGGGATCGTCACCGCCAGGGATCTGCTCAAATGCTTCGGCACGATCGAGGAACTGCGCCGCGCGGCGACGTCGGACGGCGGGGAATTGGAGGTCGCCGCGGTGCAGGGCGTCGGCCCGGTCGTTGCCGAGGCGCTCCACGATTTCTTCCACGAGCCGCACAACCGCGAAGTGCTCGACGACCTCCTGTCCGAAGTCGCGCCGCAACCGTTCGTCAGCGACGCCCGAGCGACCGAGTGGAGCGGCAAGACGATCGTCTTCACCGGCACCCTCGAGACGATGAGCCGCGACGAAGCCAAGGCCCAGGCCGAGCGCTTGGGCGCGCGGGCGGCGGGCTCGGTCAGCGCCAAGACTGACCTGGTCGTCGCCGGCCCCGGCGCCGGGTCGAAGCTCAAGAAGGCCGAGGAGCTCGGCATTCGCGTAATCGGCGAAGCCGAGTGGGCGCAGATCGTGGCGGAGGCTTAAAGGAGGGGTGCGTGACGAAATTCTTGGCGCTTGTGGCGATGATCGCCGCGTCACCGGCCGTGGGTCAGCCTCGCGACAGAGTTCATGACGAGGCGGCCATTCGCGCGATTCTCGCCGACACTGCGCGAGGCTTCAACGAGCAAAACGTAACAAGCGAGCTAGCGCACCGGACGAATGACGTTGATCACATCAACGTGGCGGGTGTGTGGGCCCAGGGCAAAACCGAGCTTCGGAAGGAGACGGTGGAATTCTTCAAGAGCCATCATCCGCGAATGACGGTCTCGATTGAGAAAATCCGGTTCCTGACGCCCGACGTCGCCTACGCCATCGTCAAAAGAAGCTACAAGGATGAGAAGGGCACCCGGGATTCAATTTCGACTTCCGTTTTTCAGAAGATCAAAGGCCGCTGGTGGGACGTGCTCTTTCAGAACACTTTTGTTCGGCCGGCGGAGCAGACGCCGCCTTCTCACTGAACAAAGCCGAGGAGCTCGGCATCCGCGTGATCGGCGAAGTTGAGTGGGCGCAGATCGTGGCCCAGGCTTAGGCCGGGCGCGTCTTGATCTCGAAGATGTGCCCCTCCGGGGTGCGAAAATACTGCCAGCGAAAGCCGCCGGCGCTTCCGGCGGGACCGATCAGCTCGATGCCGGCGGCGAGCAGCTCCTCGCGAGCGGCTTCCAAGTCGTCCACTTCAAAGGCGATCACCGGATTGGCAGTCAGCTTCTTGCCTGGCTGCTCGCCGCCGAAGATCTCGAGCTGTTGACCGGGGCCGACGGTGAGGATCGCAAGATCGTCGAGCTTCACCTCGACCGGAAGGCCCATCACGTCAGTGAAGAAGCGGAGCGTCCGTTCAAAATCGTCGGTGGCGATCCCCGCCCAGGCGTAGCCCCTGACCTTCACCGCACCCCGCTCGTCCGCCGGATGAAGTCGGCGACATTGTCGTGCAGCTCGATCAGCGTCGGCGGGTGGACATACACCATGTGTCCGGACTGGTAATAATGATACTCGACATTGCGCTGCAGCTCGGGCGGGACGGGCAGGTGCCGCATCTCCATCTTTCCCTCGAAGTAAGGCGTCGACACGTCGAAATAGCCGCCGTTGACCATCACCTTCATGTCCGGATTCTGCTTCATCGCGACGGCGAGGTCGGGGAGCACGTTGGGCAGCATGATCAGCGGCCGCGAGGAGCCGGGCGGCTGATGCTTGTAGTCCCACTTGGAATAGATCGGGATGCCCGACTTGAAGGCGATGTCGGGCGTGTAGTGGAGCGTATCGCGGACATAGCTGTTCCACGCCGCGACATAAGCCGCGCCGATCGCGCTGCCCTGCGGGTCGTAGCTCGCGACCTTGCTTAAGGGATCGAGCGTCGCGCCCAAGAAGCGCGTATCGAGCGTCCCGGTGGTCAGCGCCTGGTTGCCGAGCAGCTCCTTCTGGAACGCGCCATATTCGATGCGTAAATTGGACTTGAGCAGGTATGGCACCGACAGGCCGGTGTAGGCGGCCAGCTGCTGCGCGATCCGCTGCCGCTCGGCATCGGGCAGCGCGTTGCCCTGCATCAGCGCGCGGGCATATTCGCCGGTGGCGAAATTCTCGACCCCGTCGAGGAAGCGCTGCAGGTCGGCCGGGCGCCCCGGCACCTTGTTGAAATACCAGGCCGTCGCCGCATAGGTCGGCAGCGACACGATATAGGGCATGTCGATGCCCGGATTGAGCTGCGGGTCGTCGGGCATCATGTCCCAGCTCAAAATGTCCGACAGCAGCATCACGCCGTTCAAGTCGACGTCGGCTTTTTCGAGCGCGAGCGTCAGCCCGGCGGCGCGCATCGTGCCGTAGCTTTCGCCGAATACGTACTTGGGCGACTTCCACCGGCCGTATTTGCTGAGGAACTGCGTAATGAAGTCGGTGAAGGCGTGGATGTCCTGGTCGACTCCGTAGAAGGCCTTCTCCTTGTCCTTGCCGGCGATGCGCGAGAAGCCGGTGCCCGGCGCGTCGATGAACACCAGGTCCGAGGCGTCAAGCAGGCTCTGGTCGTTGTTGACCGTGGAATAGGGTGACGGCGTGTGGCGCGTGTCGACCGTGACCACGCGCACCGGCCCGAACGCCCCCATCCGCAGCCACACGCTCGACGAGCCCGGGCCGCCGTTGAACAGGAAAGTGATCGGCCGCGTGACGCCGGGTTCACCCTGCTTGAAGTAAGCGGTGTAGAACATCGAGGCTTCGGGCTTGGGCCCGGCCTTGGACTTGTCCGCGCCCTTGTCGCCCGAGCTGTCGTCGCTGTCGGACTCGAGTGCGTCGGTGTCTTCCCACTCCTTGGCGTGGACGACGAGCGTCCCGGCGACGGCGTCGTAAGCGATCGGCTGGCCGCGGACGGTCACCGTGCCGCTCGAGCGCACCTCGCCCGGCTTGAAATATTCCTTGCCGGGCTGCGCCGCCGAGCCCTTCTTGTCGCTCGCCGCCTCGGCCTTGGGCGGGTGCGCCGCGGGCGTGCGCGAATGGCGTTCGACGGTGGCCGGCGCGGCAGCGGCGCTTGCGGCCAGGGCGAAAAGAAGGGTGGCAACGGCAAATTTCATGGGGCGCGCTGATTGCAGGGGCCGCCCGCCCGCGCAAGGCCAACTATGCTCTCGCATTGGCGGACGCGCGCGCTAATCTCCCGCCGATCGAGCGAAGGGGAATCGCGCATGAATCGTTCGTTGGTGTTCGCGGCCGTTGCCGCTGTCTCAGTAGCTCTCCAGGCGCAGACGGCGCCCGCGCCGCCCACGGTCCCGCAAAAGGCTTACTCAGTCAAAGGGCCGCACGAGCGCAACGACCCTTATTACTGGCTGCGCGACGACACCCGGAAGAATGCGGACATGCTGGCCTATTTGAAGGCCGAGAATGATTATGCCGATGCGGTGCTCGCCCCGACCAAGCCGCTGCAGGACAGGCTGTTCAACGACATCGTCAGCCACATCAAGCAGGACGATTCTTCGGTTCCGGTGCGCGAGCGCGGCTATTATTATTATTACACGCGCTTCGAGACCGGGAAGGACTATCCGGTCGTCGCCCGCAAGGCCGGCACGCTCAAGGCCAAGGAGCAGGTGATGCTCGACGAGCCGGCGATGGCCAAGGGCCATAAATTCTTCGCGGTGAACGCGTGGAGCGTGAGCCCGAGCAACCGGCTGCTCGCCTATGCGCTCGATACCGTGGGCCGGCGCCAGTACACGCTCAAGGTCAAGGACCTCGCGACCGGCAAGACGCTGTCGGACGAGGTCGCCAACGTCGAGCCGAACCTTGTCTGGGGCGACGACAACAAGACCGTATATTATATCGAGAAGGACCCGGTGACGCTGCTCAGCAAGCGCGTCAAAGCACATGTGCTG
>DATDDW010000113.1:0-6550 GCA_036523615.1 Sphingomicrobium sp. | reverse complement strand
CTTGGCCATTTTCGTCGTTCTCTTCGTTCTTGCGCGAATTTCCCACGCGGTCGGCATGGACAAGGCGGAGAACCGCCGCTGGCGCATGTACGGGATGATGGGGACGACGCTCGCCATGGTCGCGCTGGCGTTTTGGGCGCTGGACTGCGCCTGGGAGCTATGCCGCCGCTAGCGCCGCATCGCCGACGAAGGGATTGGTGCGGCGCTCGTGGCCGAAGGTCGACATCGGCCCATGACCGGGCACGAACGCGGTCTCGTCGCCCATCGGCCACAGCTTCTGGATGATTGAGGCGATCAGCTGCGCCTGGTCGCCGCGCGGAAAATCCCACCGCCCGACCGAGCCCTTGAACAGCACGTCGCCGACCAGCGCCAGCTTCGATTCCTCGTGATGGAAGACGACGTGCCCCGGTGTGTGGCCGGGGCAGTGGCGCACATCGAAGCTGAGCTCGCCGACACTCACCTGGTCGCCGTCATCGAGCCAGCGCGACGGCTCGAACGGGCGACCGATGATGCCGTATTTCGCCCCGTCCTCGCCGAGCTTGTCGATCCAGAAACGGTCCTTTTCTTGCGGGCCTTCGATCGGCACGCCGAGTTCCTCGGCGAAGATGCCGGCGCCGCCGCAATGGTCGATATGGCCGTGCGTCAGCAGGATCTTCTGGATCGTGACGCCGACCTGCTCGGCCGCAGCCTTGAGCCGCGGCAGGTCGCCGCCCGGATCGACAAACGCCGCGCGCATCGTCTTCGTGCACCACAGCAGCGAGCAATTCTGCTGCAGCGGAGTGACCGGGATGATTGCCGCGCGAAGCGGCGGCTCGCTCATTTCCACGGGCTGTCGGGCGAGATCGGCGTCAGCCGCGCCATCGCCGGCGGCTCGTTCTTCATCGACGCGGCGACCGCCTCGGCCTGGCGCATCACCCGCAACACATTGCCGCCGGCGAGCTTGGCGAGGTCGGCATCGGACCAGCCGCGGCGGATCAGTTCGGCGAACAGCAGCGGATAGCCGGCCACCGTGCCGAGGCCGACGGGCGCGGTCTCGATGCCGTCGAGATCGCCGCCGATGCCGACATGGTCATGCCCGGCGACCTTCGCCACATGGTCGACGTGGTCGGCGACCTGAGCGACCGTCGTGACCGGCTGCGGATGCTGCTGCTTCCACGCGGCGAGCGCGGCGGCGCGCGGCTCAGGCCGGCCGACGAGCAGCGACTTGAGCCGGGCTTCCTCGGCCGCCTCCTCGGCATTCCACTTGCGCACTTCGTCCGACACGTAGCCCGGATAAAAATTGACCATCACCACGCCGCCGTTCTGTGCGGTCAGCCGCAGGATATCGTCGGGCACGTTGCGGTTGTGGTCGTCGAGCGCGCGAGCGCTCGAGTGGGAGAAGATCACGGGGGCTTTGCTGACGGCAATTGCCTGGCGCATGACGTCGTCGCTGACGTGGCTCAGGTCGACCAGCATCCCTAGCCGGTTCATCTCGTGCACCACGGTGCGGCCGAAGTCGGTCAGTCCGTGGTACTTGGGATCGTCGGTCGCGCTGTCCGCCCATTCGTTGTTCTTGAAGTGGGTCAGGGTCATGTAACGCGCGCCGAGCGCGTAGAATTGCCTGAGCGCGGCGAGGTTGCCGCCGATCTGGTGCCCGCCCTCGATGCCGATCAGCGAGGCGACCTTGCCGGTCTTGTGGATGCGCGCGACGTCGTCGGCGGTGCCGGCGAGCTCGAGGTCGTTGGGATAGGCTTTGACCAGGCGCTTGACGATATCGATCTGCTCGATCGTGTCGCGGATCGCCGCGTCGCCGGTCACTTCGGACGGGATGTAGACCGACCAGAATTGCGCGCCGACCCGCCCCTGGTGAAGTCGCGCCATGTCGGTCATCAGCGGGCTCGGCAGCTTGTCGGTGCCGCTGGCGACGCCTTCGACCTTCATGTCGTAATGCTCGCGCAATTGCTCGGCGAGGTCGTTGTGCCCGTCGATCAGCGGCGTGGCTTTGAGGATCCGGTCGATCCGCGCCTGCACCGCGGGATTGATCGGCTGCGCGGCCGATCCACCGGGAACGAACGCCAGCGCGCCGGCCAGCAACAGCATGGATTTGAGCGTCATGCCGAAGGTTTAGGAACAGCAGCGCAGGCGCGCAATGCGGAGCGGCTGCGGCGGCGGTGCGTTGCCAAGCCCAATGGTGTGGACGCCCGAGCCGACCTACGCGAAGCCCGACATCAGCGTCCGGGCGACGACGCTCTATTATGGGATCGCGGCGCCGATCATCCTGCCGCTCGTCAAGCGGCGGCTCTTGAACCTGTTCCGCTGCCGCGAAGGCAAATGCTTCTTCCAGCGCAACCGCGAGCACCCGCCGACCGGCAAGGAGTTCGACCGCCTAGTGCACTTCGAGGCTGTCGAGCAGAAGAACGGGCGCATCGAGCAATATCTCTACGTCGAGACCGCCGACGAGATCGTCGCCTGCGCCAAGGTGCAGACGGTCGAGTTCCACGGCTGGGGGAGCAATGCCGGCGCGGTCGAGAGGCCCGACCGGCTGGTGATCGATCTCGATCCCGATCCGGCGCTCGGCTTCGATCAGGTCAAGCAAGCGGCTTTCCAGGTGCACCGCTCGCTCGAGTCACTGGGTCTCGAGAATTTCGCCTTGCTGTCGGGCGGCAAGGGCATCCACATCGTCGTCCCGCTCCAAGCCGTGGCCGAGTGGGACGAAGTGCGCGACTTCGCCAAGAGCTTCTGCACCGTTCTCGCCGAGGGGGCGCCGGAGCGATTTACCGTCGCTCTGCCCAAGCCGCAGCGGCGCGGGCGCATCTTCCTCGACTTCCTGCGCAACCAGCGCACCGCGACTGCGATCATGCCTTATTCGGCGCGCGCTCGCGCCGGAATGCCGGTCGCGGCGCCCGTCGGCTGGGACGAGCTCGAGGGTATCGAGCGCGCCGACGCATTCACGATCGCCGATGCCGAAGTGCTGTTGAAGCGGGCGACGAGCCGCGCGCTCAAGGATTGGGGCAAGGCCGAGCAGCGGCTGCCCAAGATCGTTTAGGAAGGCGTCTTCAGCCGAGCTCCTCGACCCACTCCTTCGCCTTCTCGGCAATGTTGAGCTCGCGGATCAGCGCGTCGACGCTGCGCGTCAGCTCGGGCAGGAAGGTGATGTCGTGGCGCGCGCCGCGATAGGATTCGGCCATCAGGATCGCGTCGATCAGGATCGGCACGACGACGCTCTCCGGATCCTCGATCTCTTCCAAGCCCCGCAGCTTCGCCAGCACCTTGCGCCGCGCCGCCATCGGGTCCGCCAACGCTTCAGTTCGTCCGATATACCAGGCCATCGCCCGCTCCCACTTCGACTATTGCATCAAAGATGACGCACGGCTGTTCGGCCGTGAAGCCCGCCACGCCGCAGCAGCGGAGCGCTTCGCCGCTAATGAGGGCGGCGAAGAGTGACGACCGGCGCCGGCCGCGGATCCGCCGATGGTCCTTCGATCGTCGGCCAGCCGTGCTTCCACACGATTCGGTCGATCAGCATCACGCGGCGCGTGTTGAGCTCGTCGCTCGGCTTGGTGCGGGGCCGGCGCATGTCGACCGCGTGATAGACGATCCAGTCCTGCCCTGCCGCATCGCTGACGATCGAATTGTGCCCCGGAGCGATCCAGTTGCCGCGCCTTTCAAGGATGATGCTGTGCGGCTTGCCGGTCGCCTGCTCGAGCGTCTGGAAAGGCCCCGTGGCGCGACGCGAGCGCGCGACCATCACCGCGTAATTGGCCTTGGGCCCGCAGCAATTGTCGCCCGAATAGAAGAGATAGTACCAGCCGCCGTGGCGGATCAGCCACGAGCCCTCGACCAGCACCGGGAAGGCATCCTTCACCTTGTTCGGCCAGACGAGTTCGGTGGGCTTGCTGCCGGCCCGAAAGGACATTCGGTCGCGCCCGAGCTCCTGCACCCTAAGCGGCTCGAAGCCCGAGCCCCAGTAGAGCAGATGCTTGCCCGTGGCGGGGTCGTCGAACGCCATCGGGTCGATGTTGACGAATCCCTCACCGCACTTGAGCGGATGGCCCATGTCGACGAACGGTCCGAGCGGCGAATTGGCGGTCGCGACGCCGAGGCACAGGCCGTGGCGCTCGTCCGACGTGTCGGGCTTGGCCGAGAAATACATCACATACCGCGCGCCCGAGCGCTGGACGTGCGGCGCCCAGAAATCCTGCGTCGTCGCTGCCCAGCCCGGCCTCTTGGGCAGCGCATCGCCGAGGTAGCGCCAGTGGACGAGGTCGGCCGAGCGGGCGAGCTGGATGTTGATCCACTTGCCGGCGCGCTCGGTCTGCGTCGCATAGGCATAATAATAGCCGTCGGGCGCCCTGATCACCGTCGGATCGGGAAAGTCGGCGTCGAGGACCGGGTTGCTGTAGGTCGCAGGGGCGCGGCCCAGCGCCGGCGTGGCCGCTCCGAGGCTCAGCAACGCGGCTAGGGCAAGGGCTCTACGCATGCTGAAACGATAGACTCCGTTGCGGCGTTGCGGAAGCGCACGAGCGCGCTACCCTAGGCGCGAGGTCCAGTGAGGAGGCGTTGAGTGGCGTTGCGCGCTTTCCTGATGTCGATGGCGGCGGCTGCCGCTCTGTTCTTCTCGGCGGCTCCGGCACCAGCCGAGCCGGCGTTCGTGCCGGTTTTGAGGCAGAACTTTCCCGACGCCTTCGTGCTGCCGCACGGCGGCACCTTCATCGCCTACGCGACCAACAACGGCCCCAACGTGCCTATCGCGACGTCGACCGACTTGGTGCACTGGAGCTTCCCGCCGGACCCGGCGGATCCGCGCCGCGCGCGCGATGCGCTGCCGCAGCTCGGCAGCTGGGCCAAGCCCGGGTTCACCTGGGCGCCCGAAGTGCTCCGGCTCGGCGACAAATATCTGCTCTACTATACGGCGAGCGACCGGACGAAGAACGCGCAGTGCATCGGCGTTGCAGTCGCCAGCGATCCCATGGGGCCGTTCGTCGACAGCAACCCGCAGCCGATCGTCTGCCAGACGGATCTCGGCGGGAGCATCGATGCGGACCCGTTCCGCGATGCCGACGGGCAGGTGTATCTCTATTTCAAGAACGACGGGAACCGGGTCCACGCGCGCACGTCGCTCTGGGGGCAGCGGCTCGCGCCCGACGGCCTGTCGGTGACTGGCCAGCCCGTCGAATTGCTCAAGGACAACCAAGCGTGGGAGCAGCGCGTCGTCGAAGCGCCGACCATGGTTCGCTCGCCCTTGGGATATGAGCTGTTCTTCTCGGGCGGCTTCTTCGGCTGGAACGTCGAAGAAGGCGGCCTGTCGCCTTACGGGATGGGCTATGCCGCCTGCAAAGGGCCACTGGGCCCATGCACCGCGTCGGCCGACAACCCGATCCTGCATAGCTTCTTCGACCGCAGCGCCGGCTGTTTGAGCGGCCCAGGGCACCAGAGCATTTTCCAGATGGGCAGCCGCAGCTTTATCAGCTTCCACGCGTGGGAAGCGACCAGCAGCTGCCACAAGCTCGACGACAACCGCTACCTCTACGTCGCGCCGATCTTCTGGAAGGACGGCAAGCCGCAGATCGGCCCGAGCCTGCGCGAGACGGTCAGCCCGAAGTAACGGGCTCCGCGGGGCAGGCGCGCGCGATGAACTCGGCGTGCGTCGGCATCTGTTCGGCCATGCGCCGGTAGCTCAGATGCATCTTGCTGAGCGTGTCCGCGGCAAACGCCTCGTCGATGGTCTGGATGCGCGGCTCCTGGTCGTCCGGATAAATGCCCTGGCCGAGCAGTACCGCGACCCAGCTCGGCGCGCCGAACAGCTCCTGGCCTTCTCGGAACAAGCGGCCCTTCGACCGCCACAGCTCGAGCTTGGTCGCCAGCTTGTCCGGAATGTCCATCGTCCGGCAGTAATGCCAGAAGTCGGAATCGTCGCGCCGCGTCGCCTTGTAATGAAGGATGATGAAGTCGCGGACGTCCTCGAACACTTCCTGCATCTGCCGGTTGTATTCGTCGCGCTCGACCGGGCTGAAGCGCCGATCGGGAAATAGCGCGAGAAGCTTGGCGATGCCGCTCTGCACGAGGTGGATGCTGGTCGATTCCAGCGGCTCGACGAAGCCGCTGGCAAGCCCAAGCGAGACGACGTTCGCGTTCCACGCGAGTCGCCGCCGCCCGGCGGTGAACGACAGGTGGCGCGGCTGCGCCAGCGGCTCGCCTTCCAGGTTGGCGAGCAGCAAGTCCTCGGCCGCCTCCCGCTCAAGGTGCGCGCTCGAATAGACGAGGCCGTTGCCCATCCGGTGCTGCAGCGGGATGCGCCACTGCCAGCCGTTGGCGCGCGCGGTGGAGCGGGTGAAGGGGTCGGGCGGGCCCGGCAGCTTGCACGGCACGGCCGCGGCGCGATCGCAGATCAGCCAGCGGCTCCAGTCCTCGTAGCCGGTGCCGAGCTTCTCCTCGATGAGTAGCCCGCGGAAGCCCGAGCAGTCGATGAACAGGTCGCCGTCGATCGTCTGCCCGTCGGCGAGCGTGACGCTGTCGACGTGGCCGCTGTCGCCGTTCAACGCGACATCGACGATCTTGCCTTCGATCCTCT
>DATDDW010000112.1:0-2050 GCA_036523615.1 Sphingomicrobium sp. | reverse complement strand
CAGGACTTTGTGCGCAATGTCGCCAGGCTCGCGCTCGAGCATGGCACCGACGTCGACGTGCTCGGCGCCAGCGCTTATCCGGGCGGCGGGACGGTCCAAGAGAAGCTGACCGACAACATCGCCAAGATCGGCGAGAACCAGTCGCTGCGCCGCGCGGCGGTGCTCGAGGTCAGCGAAGGCGCCGTCGTGTCGTACGTCCACAATGCGGTGACGCCGGGCCTCGGCAAGATCGGAGTGCTGGTGGCGCTCGAGAGCGCCGCGCCGAGGATGTCGCTTGAAACACTGGGCAAGCAGATCGCGATGCACGTCGCCGCGGCGCACCCGCTGGCGCTTTCGGCGGAAGAGCTGCCGGAAGACCTAGTCGAGCGCGAGCGCGCGATCGCGATGGAAAAGGCCAAGGAGAGCGGCAAGCCGGCGAACATCGTCGAGAAGATGGTCGAGGGCGGCCTGGCCAAGTTCCGCAAGGAGAATGCGCTGCTCACCCAGCTGTTCGTGATCGACAACAAGACGCCGGTCGCCGAAGTCGTCGCCTCGGCCGCCAAGGACGCGGGCGCGGGGATCGAGCTGATCGGCTTCGTCCGCTTCCAGCTCGGCGAAGGGATCGAGAAGAAGCAGGACGATTTCGCCGCGGAGGTCGCGGCCGCCGCCGGCGTAAAAAAGGATGAGCCGGTCGCGTAAGCGCCGGCATACGTGAGCACATCAGAGGCGGTCAGGCTCCCAGCTTGGCCGCCTCTTTTTTGCAGTCGTAGGGAAGGTCCGGCCAGCTGCATAAGTCGGGCCAATGGCCGGTGCTCCGCCAATAATCGACGAGCCTGAGGCGTGCCGCCACCTGCATCGAGCGTGGATCGAGCCAGAAATCGTGAAATGCCGGCCTGAACAGAACGCCCGAAAAACGCCCCTTCTGGTCTGACTGCAGCGTACTGAGGAGGTAGTTGGTCAGCTCCTTTGTCCGACCGAATGCCGCGAGCGTCTGAATATAGTCGGCCACGTGGAGGGACTGCCCATCAAGCCGTTTTCGCGCCGCATCCACAGCCTCGGTTACGTTGGCGGCGCTCGGGTCCATTCGCGTCTTCAGGAAAAGCTCCTGGCCGGCGAATGATTGCACCTTGCCTTGTTGCAGCTGCTTCAGTGCCTCTTGTGGCGGACCATAGCGAAGGTTCAGGCGATACCGGGCGTCCTCGAGATTCGAGGCGCCCGGGAACAAGGCTTCAGCCTTCGATAGCTCCTGGCGAGCCGCGTCGAACTGACCCGCATAGGTCAACGCGGAAATATAGGCTTCTCGGGCCTCGTTCCAGAATGGCCGCATCTGCACCGCCCTTCGCGCGTCGCTCACGGCCTCCTTCATCCGGCCGACCTGCAGCAGGCCGTTCGAGCGGGCGCCCAGGGCCCCCGCGTCGTTTGGATTCCTTTCGACGGCAAGCTCGAGAAAATGCATCGGCGCCGCGACGGGTTCATTCTCCGCGGCCATGTCTGCTTCGGCGACGTAGGCCACGGCCATATCCGGATTGACCTTGCGCGCTGCGGCGATGTCCGCCCGGAACCTCGCGCGCGCTTCGGGTGTGAGGCGATCGAAGGGCGGCGAATAAAGGATCCCGTCTTCCGTTCCCAGCAGAAGCTCCCAGGCCCCTTCGAATCGAGGCGCCCGCCGGACGACTTCGCGGAACGTGCTGAGAAGGCTGTCCGGGTCCGCCCCGGCGGACGTCCTGGCGAGTTCGCCGCAGCCGTTGAGGAAGAGCCGCCGAGTTTGTGCGTCGAGATTTCGGCCGGGTGGGCCGTACGCTTCGGATGCGCACTCGAGGATGTTCGCCGCGCTGTAGGCAAGCTGCTGCTTCAGGTCGGATGGGTTGCCGGACGGTTGATCGAAGTCCCCCGACCAAAGCAGTTCCTTGTTTTTTCCTGATAGCAGCAGGAGGGATGCTTTCGACGGGACATCGCCGTTCGCATCGACCTTGAAGATCAGGTCCGGAGTCTTCCCGCCCTCCTCGACGAGCTGAAGCGCATCGCTGTTCGAAGCCTGGAGGATCCCGAGCTTGGCAAGAAGATCGCGCGA
>DATDDW010000111.1:0-1849 GCA_036523615.1 Sphingomicrobium sp. | reverse complement strand
TGGGCGCGATGCAACTCGCCCGCACCCAGTCGGTCACTTGCGTCGGCCGCTCGGGCCGCCGCGTGCCCTTGTGGATGATGGTCGGCGAAGTCGCTCTCCGCGCCGTCACCTGGCTCAGCCTGCCGCTTTACCTCTTTCCCTCGCTCGACGCCGGTTCGCAGGTCATTGCCGCATCGCTGATGGCCGGCCTTGGCGTCGGCGCGCTCGGCCTCGTCGTCATCCCGCCTTGCGCCACCACGTGGATGGTGAGCTTCACCGGCGGCGTCGCCGGGGCCTTGCTGATCGGCCGCCACAGCGTCCCCTTCCAGCACATGCTGTCGATCGTCTTCACCCTCGGCGTGTCGATCTTCGGCGTGCTGACGGTCGCCCGCTGGGCCTTCCAGCAGATCAAGATGAATGCCGACGTTGGCAGCCAGAGCGAAGGCGCCAGCCTGCTGCTTCAGGAATATGAGCAGCGCGGCGTCGGCTGGCTGTGGTCGATCGATTCCGAAAACCGCGTCACCTACATCAGCTCGCGGATGAGCGCCCTGCTCGGCCGGCCCGCCACGCAGCTGCTCGGCCATTCGCTGCCCGCGCTCCTCGGCGGCCATGCCGAGCTCGGCCGCGTGCTGCTCGAGAAGCAGCCGTTCAACGCGCTCGAAATGGAGCTCAAGACTCCACGCGGCAATCGCTGGATTTCGATCGCCGGCGACCCGATCGTCGATACCGCCGGCCGCTTCGAGGGATTCCGCGGCGTCGGCTCCGACATTACCGACATCCGCCAGACGCAGGAGCGCCTGACGCACCTCGCCAACGTCGACGTCCTTTCGGGGCTGCCCAACCGTGGCCGCGTCCGCCAGCTGCTCGGCGAGGCGCTCCGCGCGGCGACCGTCAGCAATGTGCCCTGCGCCATCATGTTCCTCGACCTCGACGGCTTCAAACCCGTCAACGACACCTTCGGCCATCCCAAGGGCGACGCGGTGCTGAGGGCCGTGGCCAAGCGCCTGGTCGATGAGGTCGGCTCCAACGGCGACGTCGGCCGCATGGGCGGCGACGAGTTCGCCATCGTCATCGCCGACGCGCAAGGGCGCACCAAGATCGAGGCGCTCGCCCAAAGCATCATCACGTCGATCAAGGAGCCGTACCTGATCGACCAGACGGAAATCCGCATCGGCGTGTCGATCGGCTGCGCCTTCGGCCCGATCGACGGGGCGACGGTCGACGACCTGATCCTCAAGGCCGACCTCGCGCTCTACCAGGCGAAGGACGCCGGCCGCGGCTGCGCGCGCTATTACTCGTCCGAGCTCCAGTCGGAGCAGGACGACCGCGTCCGGCTCGAGGCCGACCTGCGCCAGGCGATCGCCGCCGGCCAGTTCCACCTCGTCTATCAGCCGCTAATCAACGCCAAGAGCCAGAAGCTCGTCGGCTTCGAAGCGCTGATCCGCTGGAATCACCCGAGCCGCGGCCTGGTGCCGCCCAACGTCTTCATCCCCGTCGCCGAGGAGAGCGGCCTCATGCCCGCGATCGGCGAATGGGTGATCGAGGAAGCGTGCCGCGCGACCGCGACCTGGCCCGAGCCGATCACCGTCGCGCTCAACATCAGCCCCAAGCAGATCGTCCTGCCGGCGCTTCCCAACATCGTCAGTGAGGCGCTCGCCCGTCACAAGGTCGCCGGCAACCGGCTCGAGCTCGAAGTCACCGAGGGCGTGTTCCTCGGCGACAACGGCTCGACCCTGGACGTGCTGAAGCGCCTGCGCGCGCTCGGCGTCGGCATCGCGCTCGACGATTTCGGCACCGGCTATTCGTCGATTGGCTATTTGAACAAGGCCGTGTTCCACAAATTGAAGATCGACGGCAGCTTCGTCCGCGA
>DATDDW010000110.1:0-2111 GCA_036523615.1 Sphingomicrobium sp. | reverse complement strand
ACCCGCTCGAGGCGATTTCGACGCGCTTCGGCCGCTGGCGCGAGCGCACGTCGTCGCGGTTCAGCAAGGCCGAGCGGCGCGCGCTGTCGGTGCTCGGGCTGGGCGAAGAAGCGGACCGCCACGCGCTTCGCCAGCGCTATTCGCTGCTGGTGCGGCGGTACCACCCGGACAAGAACGGCGGCGACCGGACGCACGAGCGGCGCCTGGGCGAAGTGATCGAAGCCTATCAGCTGCTGCGCAGGTCGGCCGCGCTCGCTTAATCGCGGTCGGGCGCGCCGAGGGGGAAGAGGTGCCGGTAGGGCCGCGCTTCGTCGACCACGCGGACGACCGACGGCCGGGCCAGCACCCGCGCTCGATAGCCCTTTAGGGTTTCGAGCTCCTCGGGAATGGGCTGCACCCAGTCTGCATAAAAAAGCGACGGAGCGCCCGAGCAATCGGCAAGGGTAAACGCTTCTCCCGCCGCCCATTCTCGTCCAGCCAAGCGCTCGTTGATCCAGGGATAGATCTTGTCGAGCGACGAGCGCGCTCGGGCGACGCGGTTCGGGTCAGGCGTGTCGGTGATGAACGGCAGATGCTCGGCCACGATCGATTGCACCGGCGTCATCACATGATTGTCGAAGATGCGGTCGAGCAGGCGCACCTCGAGCGCGGCAGCGGGCTCGCGCGGGATCAGGCTCGGCGCGACATGCTCGATGATCACGCTCGATTCCATGATCGGCTCGCCGTCTTCGACCAAGAGGGGGAACTTGCCGACCGGCCAGTGCGCCAGGAATTCGGCCTCATTCTCGGGATATTCGTCACCCGCGATATTGCGGAACTCGAAGGGGGTCTCGGTTTCGTAAAGCGCGATCAGCGTCTTCCATGTATAGGACGAGAAGGGATGGCCGAAGAGGGCGAGGCCTGTCTTGAGCTCAGTCGAAGGGCTCACGCGTCCTCCCCCGCCCATTTGCGGCGCCGCTCGAGCTCGGCCTCGCTCGGCTCCGTGGTGACGAAGCTTCCGGTCGGCACCTCGCCGTCCGGCTCGTAGCTCGCGATGATCACGCCCTTGGGCGAGACGAAATGCTCGACGAGCTTCAGCCCGCCTGGTTTCAGCCGCCCGTCGAAGATGCGCTTGCCGTGGCCGAGGAGCACAGGGAAGCTGATCAGCACCAGCCGGTCGATCAACCGCGCCGACAGTAGCGGCGGGTAGAGCGTGCTGCTGCCCTGGATCAGCAGGTCGCGTCCCTCGCTTTGCTTGAGCTCGGCGACGGCCGTGGCCGTGTCGCCGGTCAGCTTGCGGCTGTTCTCCCACTCGAGCGGCTGATCCGAATGCGTCAGCACATATTTGTTGATGTGCTGGAATTTCTCTCCGATCGGATTGTCCTGGTTGTACGGCCAGTAAGCGGCGAAAATGTCATAGGTGCGCTTGCCCAGCAGCAAGTCGTAATCGCCCATGATGATGCCCTCGAACGGGCCCATGTCTTCGTCCCAGTGCGGTTGCACCCAGCCGCCGAGGCGGAAGTCGCTGGTCGGGTCCTCGTCGGGCCCGCCCGGCGCCTGCATCACGCCGTCGAGCGAAAGGAAGACGGCGCCGGTGAGCTTACGCATCCGCCGGCGCGCCTTCGGCTGCGGCCTCGATCGCCGCGATGTCGATCTTCTTCATTGTCATCATCGCCTGGAACGCGCGCTTGCCGCGCTCGCCGGGAGCGCTCGTCAGCTCCAGCAGGCGCCGCGGCGTGATCTGCCACGAGAAGCCCCATTTGTCCTTGCACCAGCCGCACATGCTTTCCTGGCCGCCGTTCTGGGTGATGGCGTTCCAGTAGCGGTCGGTCTCCTCCTGGCTGTCGGTGAGGACCATGAAGCTCACTGCCTCGTTGGGCTTGAAGTTGGGTCCGCCGTTGAGGCCGACGAACGCCTGGCCGAGCACCGTGAACTCGACGGTCAGCTCCTCGCCTTCCTTGCCGCCCGGAAAGTCGGTCGCGGCGCCATGGGCCGGGCCGACATGGCTGTCGGGGAAGACCGAGGCGTAGAATTCGCCGGCCTTGCGCGCTTCGCCTTTGTCGAACCAGACACAGGTGATCAGCTTGTCGCTCATGAATGCTCCTATTCCCCGCCGACGAGCGCGAACTCGG
>DATDDW010000109.1:0-1631 GCA_036523615.1 Sphingomicrobium sp. | reverse complement strand
GGGAGCTATAGCCGGAAGTTGTGGATTCGAAGGGTTTGAAAGAGTGGCGTACCTTTCCGACGAGCAACCAACTCGCAGCCGGTCTTGGCGGACCGGGGAAAGGCACGCCGATGCTGAAGGTACTGGCAGGAGGTCCCGCTTCACAAGCAGCAACCGAGGAGAACGAGCGGCCCGCACTCGACGAGCTGGCGCGTGAGGGAGCGCGACGCATGATCGCGGCGGCGCTGGAGGTCGAGGTCGAGGAGTACCTGGCGCGCCACCGCGACGAGCGTGATGTCGCCGGGCGCGCAATGGTGGTACGCAACGGCCGGGCGCGAGCACGCAAGCTGACCGTCGGTGCCGGGACGGTGAGCATCGAGGCGCCGAGGGTGAACGACAAGCGCGTCGTCGAGGGCGAGCGGCAGCGGTTCACGAGCAAGATCCTGCCGCCCTACCTGCGCAAGTCGCCCAAGGTGACCGAGGTGCTGCCGCTGCTCTACTTGCACGGGCTCTCGACGGGCGACTTCCGCCAGGCGCTACCGGCGCTGCTCGGCGACGACGCGGCAGGCCTCTCGCCGAGCGCGGTGACGCGGCTCTTGGGCGCGTGGCAGGAGGAGTATCGCCGCTGGCGCACGCGCTCGCTCGCTGATCGCGACTACGTGTACGTGTGGGCCGACGGCGTGCACTTCAACGTGCGTCTCGAGGACGATCGCCTGGCTGCGCTAGTGCTGGTCGGAGCTCGCCCCGATGGAACGAAGGAGGTCATCGCCATCGAGGACGGCTACCGCGAGTCCACCGAGAGCTGGGCCAGCGTGCTGCGCGATCTCAAGCGCCGCGGGATGGAGGCGCCGGTGGTTGCCGTGGGCGACGGCGCCCTCGGCTTCTGGGCGGCGGTGCGCGACGTATGGCCCGAGACGAAGGAAAGCCTCTGCTGGGTGCACAAGATCGCCAACGTGCTGGACAAGCTTCCGAAGAGCATTCAACCGCGCGCCAAGCAGGCGCTGCACGCGATGATGTACGCCGAGTCGAAGGCGGCCTGCGAGAGGGAAATCGACAACTTCGTCGACGAGTACGGTGCAAAGTATCCCAAGGCGGTGGCGTCCCTGGTCGAGAACCGCGACCGGCTGGTCACCTTCTTCGACTTCCCCGCTGAGCACTGGAAGCACCTGCGCACGACGAACCCGATCGAGTCGACGTTCGCGACGGTGAAGCTGCGCCAGCGCGTTACTAAGGGCGCCGGCTCGCGCTCGGCCGGGCTGGCGATGGCGTTCAAGCTGATGCAGTCGGCGCAGCGCTCGTGGCGACGGCTTGACGCTCACGAGCTCATCCCACTGGTCCGCGCCGGCGTCCGATTCGTCGACGGCAAGAAGCAGGAGAGAAACAAGGGATCGATCACGAAGCAGAAGAATCAGCCGCGAAAGGTCGCCGCTTGATCAACCGCCGATCCACAACTCTTGACGATATCTCCGGTCTGGGAACCGATCGACGCTACCTCGTTGTAGTCGGATACCCACTCGGCAGTGTCAAGGCCGCGCGGTTTGCGAGGCGCGAATTGCTGGGCGCTCGGAACCGCGAAGGTCTGCATGAAAGAGAATTGCTGCTGCACCATGGGCAGGAACGCTGGGGGAGTCGGACGCCACTGGCCGGCCATC
>DATDDW010000108.1:0-2126 GCA_036523615.1 Sphingomicrobium sp. | reverse complement strand
CGAGGGCACGCGGATCCGCGCGGGCGCCTCGCGCCTGATCGCCGACATTTTCGAAAGCCTCGACGACGAGCGCCTCGGCGGGATCGTCAAGGGCGCGATCGCCTCGCGGCTGCGCAAGACCGAGATCGCGCCGCTGCTCGGCCACGCGCTCGCCTCGGCGATCAACGAAGACCGCCACGTCCCGATGCTCGAGGCGGCGATCCGCTGGATGGCGCGCGCGCTCGACGCCAACGAGCCGTTGATCCGCGAGATGGTCCACAAGAAGGCCAATTGGGTGCTCAAGCTCGCCGGGCTCGACGCCAAGCTCGCCGACGCGATTATCGATGGCCTGCGGAAGCTGACGGTCGAGATGTCGACCGATCCGCGCCACGCGGTGCGGATCAAGATCGAGGAAGCGCTCGCCCAGCTTGCCAACGACCTGCAGACACGGCCCGAGACTCGCGACAAGGTCGAGGCGATCAAGGAGCAGTTGCTTGACAACAAGTCGGTCAGCCTGTGGCTCGACACTTTGTGGCAAAAGGCGCGCGAGGCGGTGATCCGCGGCGCGCGCAACCCCGATGCGGTGCTCGCCGGCAAGCTCGGCGAAGTTCTAAAGTCGATGGGCACCACGCTCGAGAAAGACCGCCGGATCCGCTCGGCCATCAACCAGTTCGCGCGGCGCGCCGCCGTCGGCATGGCGGCAAGCTACGGAAGCTCGATCGTCAAGCTCGTCTCCGACACGATCCGCGGCTGGGACGCGCGCACCGTGACCGCCCGGCTCGAAGCGGCGGTCGGCCGCGACCTTCAATATATCCGCATCAACGGCACCCTGGTCGGCGGTCTCGTCGGCCTCATCCTCTACGCGCTGGACAAGCTATGAGCGATCCCGATCTCGACCGGCTCGCCGAAGCGGCAAGCAACCGCGGCCTGAAGCTGGTCCGCTCGCGCGTGCGCACGCCCGGCAAGCGGCGCTTCGGCAAGGTCGGTCTCGCCGACCGCGGCGGCAAGCCGGTGTTCGGCATGGATGCGAAGGGGCCGATCGCCAAGCCGGAGGACGTCGAGGATTTTCTGCGCAACGTCGGGGCCAGGGACTGGGGCGCCTCGCTGGACGTCGCCGTGCTTCCGCGCAAGCGCAAGCCCACGAAGGTCCGCAATGCGCCGGCCAATGACACCGAGCCCGAGCCGAAGCGCGGCGCGGCAGCCAGGCCCAAGCCCGCGCCCAAGCCAAAACCTCCACCCAAGCCCGTAATCCGCGACGCGAAGCCCGCCGATGCGCCGCGCCTCGTCGAGCTGATCCGCTACCTCGGCCATCAAATCGACGAAAAGGCGCTGCGCAAGAACCTCGCCGCGCTCAAGAAATCGGGCGAGCTTCCGCTCGTCGCCACGCGTGGCAAAGAAGTCGTTGGCCTGTGCGGAGTTAACCGCCGCATCACCGTTCACCGGCCGTGGCCGATCGGCCGCATCTCCGTGCTGGTCGTGGCCGAGGAAGCGCAGGACCACGGCATCGGGCGAATGCTGGTCGAGGCGGCGGAGGAGTGGTGCCGCAAGCGCGGCTGCAAGCTGGTCGAGGTCACCAGCAACGACCGCCGCACCGCGGCGCACGCTTTCTACCGCCACATGGGTTACGAGCGCACCGGCATGCGCTTCGGCAAGAACCTCTAGCCGCCCGCGCGCCGCTCGATCGTCGCGCCGACCGCGGCGAGCTTTTCCTCCAGCCGCTCATAGCCGCGGTCGAGATGATAGACGCGCAGCACTTCGGTCTCTCCCTCTGCCGCCAGTCCCGCAAGCACCAGGCTCATCGACGCGCGCAGGTCGGTCGCCATCACGCTCGCGCCGGTGAGCTTGTCGTTGCCGTGGACGATCGCCGAGCGGCCATGGATGTCGACGTCGGCGCCCATGCGCCTGAGCTCGGGCACGTGCATGTAGCGGTTCTCGAAGATCGTCTCCTCGAGGAAGCTGTCGCCCTGGGCGAGGCACAGCATGGCCATGAACTGGGCTTGCATGTCCGTGGCGAAGCCCGGGAAGGGCGCGGTGGACAGCGCCAGCGGCCTCAGGCCGCCGTCGGCGCTGACCTTGATCCCGCGGTTGTGGAATTCGATCATGAGGCCCGCGTGCGCCAACGCGTTCAAAGTCGCGCGCATGTCGTC
>DATDDW010000107.1:0-2749 GCA_036523615.1 Sphingomicrobium sp. | reverse complement strand
GCTCGGGCTGCGCGCGATTTCGATTGACCGCTGAGCGCCGAAACGGCCGCGCTGGCCCGCCGCGGTATCGAGGCTCATCTGCGTCGCGTCGAAGCTGCCGGGGCCGCGGAACGTCTGCGCCGAGCCGGGGCCGAGGATGGTCACGACATCGCCGCCCTGGAGCTTGATCTTCGCCGGCGTCCCCAGAGTCTTGCCCGGGGGGTACGCCTTCGCGGACGGCCCGAGCGACTTGACCACGACGACGTTGGCCAGCGCCGCGGTCGAACCCACAGAAACGGCAATTGCCGCGCACCACAGCAGCGCCTTCGCCTTCATCATCCCAGCTCCTTCATTGGGCATTGGCCACATTATATTTGATCGCCTCGTCTCGCGTCAGGCAGCGGCGCGTCGATTTGTCGCCTTCGTCGCCTTCGACCGCCTTCTGCTTGTACATGACTTCGGTCAGCAGCTTGCGTGATACGCCCATGCGGATGAGGAAGTCATTGTCCTCGCTCGCCAGCATTGCCGAATCCTGCTCCACATCCCCGATCAGGCCGATCGCATGGTCGGTTCCCTTGGCCAGCTCCGAGCGCACCGCCTGCTTGTCGCCGACGTGCGTGAACATGTGGACGACGAACAGTCCGCCCGGATCAACGAAGCGGATAGCGCCGCCCATGAAGACGAAGTTGCAGGCGGAAAAGCACGCCCAGCCGTTGGGGATGCGCGTCGGGATCCCGCTCTGCCGTATCACCTTGCCGGCCTCGTTGCCGGCGCGGGCAATGCCGCCAGGCGAGCGCAGCCAGATCTCGTCGACCGGCGCGTCCTGCTTCAGAGCATCCGCAAGCCGCGCGGCGACGTCCTCGTCGATCTGCCCCTCGGCGCGGAGGATGCGATGGCCGCCCGACGTGTCGAGCGTGAATTTCATCTCCGGGTAGGTCGACCAGTTGAGATGCAGCGGGCAGGTTGGATTGGTCGCGTCCATTGGCTCGGCCGCTGCGCTCGTGCCGAGCAGCGCGGCGGCGACAAGGATCGAGAGGCGAATAAGCTCCACCCTATACCCGAACGTAGCCGTTCCCGTCCTTGGACCGGCACATCTTCTTGGGCACGGTGGTCTCCTCGCCATCGACGATGACCACGTCGGTCACGGTCATGCACTGCGTGCCATCGGCCAGCTGCTGCTGACCCGTCACCTTTGACGTGCCGGACACGTTCGGGCGGCTTTCGCTCTTCCACGCGACTTCAGTGCCGACGCCGCCGCGGATCGCCTGGTCGGTCGCCTTGGCCGCCTGCTGCTGCTCCTTGCAGTCGAGCATCTTCAAGAGCTCGTCGCCGAGATAGGAGGCGGCGGGCAGCGCCGCGGAGACGACTTCGCTCGGCGCCCCGGCGCGGCCGAGTACGCTCGAGCCGATGCTGCCGAGGATATTGCCGAACATTGAACGGCGCGCCTGCTTGGCGGCAGTGTCCTGGCATTGCTGCGCAGCTTTCGCCGGGCTGCCGCTAAGGATCACCGCCGGCGCAATCGCCAGCACGCCCGCCAAAACTATGCCGCGAAGCATCATCCACCCCCTGCTAACCCCGTGATTCTTCATTGATACCACAGCCTTTGCAGCTTTCCAGTTAAAGCGCATCGGGCCCCGGCCGGATCAGGCCTGCAGGCGATATTGCTTGAGCAAATCGTACAGCGTCGGGCGGCTGATCCCCAGCAGCTTGGCCGCGCCCGAGATATTGTTGTCGGTGCGGCTCATCGCGTGGCGGATCGCCTTGCGATCGGCGATCTCGCGCGCGGCGCGCAGGTTGATCGGCAGCGGCTGCTCATCGGCGCTGGCGCTCGAGCGCAGGTCGAGGTCGGCGGCGGTGACGTTCCTTCCGTCGGCCATGATCACCGCTCGTTTGATGCGGTTCTCGAGCTCGCGGACGTTGCCGGGCCACGCATAGCCGTCGATCGCCGCGAGCGCGTCTGGGCTCAGTGACTGCACCGCCGGGTTGAGCTCGCGGCTGAAGCGGTTGACGAAGTGGCGGGCGAGCAGGACTGCGTCGCCCGACCGCTCGGCCAGCGAGGGGATTTTCACCACGATCTCGGCCAGGCGATAATAAAGGTCTTCGCGGAAGGTCCCGCCGGCGATCATCGCTTCCAGGTCCTGGTGCGTCGCGCAGACGATCCGCGTGTCGACCGCGATCGGCTGGCGGCCGCCGATCCGCTCGATCACGCGCTCCTGGAGGAACCGCAGCAGCTTGACCTGCAGCGGCAGCGGGATGTCGCCGACCTCGTCGAGGAACAAAGTGCCGCCCTGGGCGAGCTCAATCTTGCCGACGTTCGACTTGACCGCGCCAGTGAACGCGCCGCGCTCATAGCCGAACAGCTCGGCCTCGAGCAGGTTCTCGGGGATCGCGGCGCAGTTGATGGCGACGAATTCGCCGTTGCGCCGGCTCTTCTCGTGCACGGCGCGGGCGAGCAGCTCCTTGCCCGTGCCGCTCGCGCCCAGCAGCATCACCGAAACGTCGGCGCTGGCGACGCGCTCGATCGTCTTGGCGACCTTGAGCATCTCCGGCGCGGCGGTGATGATCGAGCCGAGCACGGTCGCTTCGCCTCCGGCCTCGAGCCGCCGGTTCTCGGCCTCGATCTCGTGCAGGTGAAAGGCGCGCGCGACGATCAGCCCGAGCTGGTCGATGTCGATCGGCTTCTTGTAGAAGTCGTAGGCGCCCATGCCGATCGCCTTGAGCGCGCTTTCGCGCGCGCCGTGGCCGGTGGCGACGATCACCTTGGTGTCGG
>DATDDW010000106.1:0-4027 GCA_036523615.1 Sphingomicrobium sp. | reverse complement strand
ATCCGCTCGGCTCCTGCACCATGAAGCATAACGCGCGCCTCAACGAGAAGATGGCGCGCCTGCCGGGCTTCGGCGATGTGCATCCGTTGCAGCCGCAGAAGACGGTGCAGGGCGCCATCGCGCTGATGGAGGTGCTGTCGGGCTATCTGCTGGAGCTGACCGGCATGAAGGCCGTGACGCTGTCGCCGAAAGCCGGCGCGCACGGCGAGCTTGCGGGCATGCTCTGCATCAAGGCCGCGCACGACGCCAAAGGCTCCAAGCGCAACGTCGTGCTCGTGCCCGACTCCGCGCACGGCACCAATCCGGCAACGGCCGCCTTCATGGGCTACACCGTGAAGTCGATCCCGGCGCGCGAGGATGGCACCGTCTCCGCCGAAGCGGTGAAGGCCGCGCTCGGTCCCGACGTTGCAGCGATCATGCTGACCAATCCCAACACCTGCGGCCTGTTCGAGCGTGAGGTGTTGGAGATCGCGCGCCTGACTCACGAGGCCGGGGCCTACTTCTATTGCGACGGGGCCAACTTCAACGCCATCGTCGGCCGGGTGCGCCCGGGCGACCTGGGCGTCGACGCCATGCACATCAACCTGCACAAGACCTTTTCGACCCCGCACGGCGGCGGAGGACCGGGCTCCGGGCCTGTCGTGCTGTCCGAAGCGCTCGCGCCGTACGGGCCGCTGCCCTACGCCGCCAAATATCCTGACGGGACGTACAAGATCGTCGAGGAAGAAAGCGCCGCCGAAGAGCATCCCAACGCCTTCGGCCGGATGGTTGCTTTCCATGGGCAGATGGGCATGTTCACGCGCGCGCTGACGTATATCCTCAGTCACGGCGCCGACGGGCTGAAGCAGGTCGCCGAGGACAGCGTCCTCAATGCCAATTACATCCTCAGGAGCCTCGAGGACGTGCTCGACGCGCCGTTCGCCAGCAGCGGGCCGTGCATGCACGAGGCGATCTTCTCCGACAAAGGTTTTGCCGAGGGCCTCAGCACCATCGACGTCGCCAAGGCGCTGATCGACGAGGGCTTCCACCCGATGACCATGTATTTCCCGCTGGTGGTGCACGGCGCGATGCTGGTCGAGCCGACCGAGACCGAATCCAAGGCGAGCCTCGACCAGTTCATCGCCGCACTGCGCTCGATCGCTCAGCGTGCAAGGGCCGGTGACCAGAGCCTCAAGGCCGCGCCGGTTTACGCGCCGCGGCGGCGGCTCGACGAAACGCTGGCCGCGCGAAAGCCGGTGCTGACCTACAAGGAAGTGGAGCCGGCACAGGCCGCCGAGTGAGCGACGGCCGCCGTTTCTACGAAGCTCCGGCGGCCGGCCCGCGGCGCTCCGCGCCGGCGGCGCTGCGCAACCGCGAGCCGATCGCGGAGGTGCTCCAGCAGTGGCTGCCCGCCACCGGCCTTGTGCTCGAAATCGCCAGCGGCACCGGCGAGCACGCTGTGTTTTTCGCCGAACGATTCCCGCAGCTCGAGTGGCAGCCGAGCGATACGCATCCCGACGCGCTGGCGTCGATCCGCGCCTGGCGCGAGGCTGCGTCTCTGCCGAACCTTCGCGCGCCGCTGACCATCGACGCCGCGTCGCCCCGATGGCCGATCGACCACGCCGACGCCATGCTCAACATCAACATGGTGCACATCAGCCCGTGGGAAGCGGCGCTGGGGCTGCTCGACGGCGCGGCGCGCGTGCTTGGCGCAGGCGCGCCGCTGATCCTCTACGGGCCGTGGCTTAAGGACGATGTTTCGACTGCGCCGAGCAATCTCGCGTTCGACGCTGACCTCAGGCGCCGTGACCCGCAATGGGGCCTTCGCCGGATCGAGGATTTTGTCGCCGCCGCGCAGCAGAGAGGCATTGAGCTCGAGCAGACGCGGGCGATGCCGGCCAACAATCTGATGCTTCTGCTGCGTCGCCGTTAAACGAAGTTTTACTACGAGTGCGCTAGCTCCGTCGTCATGGACGAGAGCAGCATGATGAAGAACCGGGGTTCGCGCCGGTCCCCCGTGCTCCTTGCCGCGACCGTTGAGGTCGCGGGCGCTCCTGTCCCGGTGAAACTGCGCAATCTCTCCGAAAATGGCGCGCTGATCGAAGGTGATCGGCTGCCCGCGGAGGGTGAGTCGACCCGGTTCGTGCGCAATGACCTGCGCGTCCCGAGCCGCGTCGTGTGGGTCCACGGCCGCTAT
Organism: Sphingomicrobium sp.; assembly: GCA_036523615.1. Classification (GTDB taxonomy): domain Bacteria; phylum Pseudomonadota; class Alphaproteobacteria; order Sphingomonadales; family Sphingomonadaceae; genus Sphingomicrobium. The sequence goes on along the minus strand of DATDDW010000106.1, from coordinate 1,851 downwards.
GCCGGAGTCGCGTTCAGCGAGCCGCTCAACCCCGACCAGGTGCTGCGCAACATCCCCAAGCCGCGGCAGCGTCTCGAGCCGGATTTTCGCCGCCCGGGCCTCGCCTGCCGTCCGCTCAGCGCTTACGAGCGCCGCATGCTCGAAACTTGGATGACCGCCTCGCCCGTGGCGAAGATCGGAGAAGATTAAGCCGCGCGGCCGCGTTGCTGTCGGTGCTGCTCCTGAAGCCAGTCGACGAGCTCTTGCAGGCGCAGCACGCGGTTGAAGCCGATCCCGTACGCGTCGCCCTCGTGCCATTTGACGATGCCGCGCAAGGGCTCGAAACCGTTCAGGCTGACAACCACCGCCGCGCCGAGCGTCAGCGCGGCTGAACCTTCGACGCAGATTCCGCCCTGCGAGATATTCGTGGCCCTCGTGCGATAGACCTCGGCGCCTTCGCGCACCCACGCCGTGCAGCTGATCGCGATCCGCGGCATTCGCGGCCGCGGTCCTTCGGTGGGCGGAGCAAGCAGAGCGAGAACGTCGATCGGCGAATCGAAGGTGACGCCGACTGTATCGCCGTTCACCCAGCGCACGGTGCCGCTCAGCGACTCGCCCTGCTTGAGCTCCACCGTGACGCGCGTGGCGGCGATGATGCCCGAGTAGACCCGCAGCATCATGCCTCCGGCCGAGACGTTCTTGATCAAACACAGCTCGCGGCGGTCGTCGAGCACGAGCGCGCCGACTTGAAGCAGGCTCAGGTGACGTTCGCTTTCGCGGCGCTGCGGCGGCCCAGGAGCCTCGTCGTCGAGCGAGTAAAGCGTGGTTTCTACCGGTTGTTCGTCCAACATGCGGCTCCGAACTAGAAAGGCGCAGCCTGCGCTGCCCGATCCGGCCTCGACCGAAGTCGCGACCGGCCCCACGCGCAAAGTCCTAGCATCCAAGGTTTACCAGTTCGTTTCGACGTTAAGCCGCATTTGCGGTGCTGCCTCGACGCGCCTACTGTTCGCGACCGGAGGCGGCTCTCATGATCGCACGGCGGCTCTCGATGCTCGTGGCCCTCGCAGGCAGTTCGCCCCTTTACGCCCAGACGGCGACTACGAAGGTCGAAGCGGTTTCCGGATCCGAGAAAATCGACAAGAGCACGACCACCGAGGATGTCCGCTTCAAGAACGAGCGCGACGACCGGCTGACCGTGCCGGTGCGGCTTTCAGGATTGGGGCCCTTCCGCTTCATCGTCGACACGGGGGCGGACCGCACGGCGATTTCGCGCGAGCTTGCCGGCAGGCTTGGGCTGGCGAGCGGCGACAATGCGGCGATTCACACCGTGACGGGCGTTTCGACGGTGTCGACGGCCAATGTTCCCGACCTCCAGCTGACCCGCAAAGCGGTCAAAGTCATCGACGCGCCGCTGCTCGAGAGCGCCAACATCGGCGCCGACGGCATTATCGGCGTTGATTCGCTGCGCTCGCAGCGGGTGCTGTTCGACTTCGAGACCCAGACGCTCTCGATCGTCCCCTCGGCGGCGCCCGATTTCCGTGAGGAGCCCGGAACGATCATCGTCCAGGCCTATCGCCGCAACGGCCGCCTGGTGGTCACCGATGCCGCGGCCAACGGCCGGCCGGTGACGGTGGTGATCGATACCGGCTCGCAAGTCAGCATCGGCAATGAGGCGCTGCGCCAGCAACTGGTCGGGCGCGGCCTCACCAGCCTGTCGCAGAAGGTCGAGCTTGAGTCGGTCACCGGCGAAACGATCAGCGGCGACTATATGTATGTGCACGACCTCGATATCGGCGGGGTTACGCTCAAGGACCTGGCCATCGTCTTCGCCGACGCGCACACCTTCAAGCAGCTCAGCCTCGACCGGCGGCC
>DATDDW010000105.1:0-7718 GCA_036523615.1 Sphingomicrobium sp. | reverse complement strand
AGAAGAACGAAGAACGGGGCGTTCTCGATAAAGTTCGCCTGTGCTCGCATCCGCCGAAGCAGCGGCTCATGACCGCCGTCGCCGACGCTGACCTTGAATTCGCCGCGCAGTTTGGCGATCCGCATGCCGAGCCACATGTTGAGCGCGACCATCGCCGCCGCGGTGACCAAAGTTACCGGAACTGGTGCGATCATCAGCGCCTGTGTCGCATGGCGGGGCTCACCCTTGCAACGGCGGCATGAGACGCTATAGGAGCGGCGGTTCGCGACGATCCGGCTGCCGCTGCGGGGCAACCCGCTGAGACCTGGCGCAGATCGTCGCAATTTTTATTGAAGCTGAAGGTGCCGCAATGGCTGTCCCCAAGAGAAAAACCTCGCCGTCGAAGCGGAACATGCGCCGCAGTCATCATGCGCTCACTCCGACCCGGTTCCAGGAGTGCCCGAACTGCGGCGAGCTGAAGCTGCCGCACAACATGTGCGCGGCGTGCGGCCACTATAACGGCCGCGAAATCGTTCCGTCCGAGGCCTGAGCAAGCCGGCCCGGATGGATCGGGGCCCGCGCATCGCGATCGACGCAATGGGCGGCGACAGCGGTCCCGCCGGGATGATCGCGGGCGCCTCGCGTGCGCTGCGCAAGGACCCCTCGCTGCGGTTCATAATCTACGGCGACGAGCGCGCCGTGGCTGCCGAGATCGAGCGCCACGGCAATTTGCGCTCTGACGTCCAGGTCGTCCATTCGCCCGAGGCGATCGAGCCGAGCGAGAAGCCGAGCCAGGCGATCCGCCGCGCCCGCACCACCTCGATGGGCATGGCGATCAACGCCGTGAAGGAGGGTCGGGCCGACGCCGCGCTTTCGGGCGGCAACACCGGCGCCCTGATGGCCATGTCGAAGCTCGCGCTGCGCACGATGCCCGGGATCGACCGGCCGGCGCTCGCCGCGCTTCTGCCGACGCTCGGCGAGAACGACGTCATCATGCTCGACCTCGGCGCCAACACCGAATGCGACGCGCAGAACCTGGTTCAGTTCGCCGTCATGGGCGCCGCTTATGCGCGCTGCGTGATCGGCATCGCCAACCCCCGCGTAAAACTGCTCAACATCGGCACCGAGGAACTGAAGGGCACGGACGAGCTCAAGGACGCCGCGGCGCTGCTGCGCGAAGCCGATTACCTGCCGCTCCGGTTCGACGGCTTCACCGAGGGCGACCAGCTGTCGCGCGGCGCCGTCGACGTCGTGGTCACCGACGGCTTCTCGGGCAACATCGCGCTCAAGACCGCCGAAGGCACCGCGCGTTTCGTCACCGACTTGCTGCGCCGCGCCTTCAAAAGCTCGCTCCGCTCAAAGGCGGGTTTTGCCTTGTCGCAGCCCGCGCTCAACCTGCTCAAAGTGCATCTTGACCCGAACAATCATAACGGCGCGGTTTTCCTCGGACTCAACGGGCTGGTGGTGAAGAGCCATGGCGGCGCCAATCCGAAGGGCGTCGCCAATGCGATCCGCGTCACCGCGAGCATGGTGCGCCACGCGATCACCGATAAGATCGGCGAAGACCTCGACAACTTCCGCGCCCACGCTTTCGCCGAGGCCGCCCAGTGAGCCGCCATTCGGTCGTCCTTGGAGTCGGCAGCGCGCTGCCCGAGCGGCGGGTAACCAATGACGAGCTGGCTGAAACCGTCGACACGTCCGACGCGTGGATCGTCGAGCGTACCGGCATCCGCAGCCGCTACGTCGCCGGCGACGGTGAGACGACCGCCAGCCTCGCGGCCGAGGCCGCGCGCCGCGCGCTCGATCACGCGGGGGCGAAGGCTACCGACATTGACCTCATCGTTCTGGCCACCGCGACTCCCGACCAGACCTTTCCTTCGTCGGCCACCAAGGTCCAAGCCCAGCTGGGGATCGACGATTGCATCGCCTTCGACGTCCACGCGGTGTGCACCGGCTTTCTCTACGCGCTGACGGTGGCCGATTCGATGCTCCGCGCTGGAAGCGCCGAGCGAGCGCTGGTGATCGGCGCCGAGACCTTCACCCGGATCCTCGACTGGGAAGACCGCGCGACCTGCGTGTTGTTCGGCGACGGTGCCGGCGCGCTGGTGCTGGGCGCGGAGGAGACCGAGAGCGGGATCCTCGCCACCAAGCTCCACGCCGACGGCCGCCACAACGACCTGCTGTTCGTCGACGGCGGCCCCTCGACCACCGGCACGGTCGGCAAACTGCGGATGAAGGGGCGCGAAGTCTTCCGCCACGCGGTCGTCAACCTCGCCGATGTGCTGACCGAGGTGCTCGCCGACGCCGGGCTGACGGCAGCCGACGTCGACTGGGTTGTCCCGCACCAGGCGAATGCGCGGATTCTCGACGCCACGGCCAAGAAACTCGGCCTTCCGCCGGAAAAAATCATCGTCACCGTCGCCGACCACGCGAACACCTCGGCGGCCTCGGTTCCGCTGGCGCTGGACACCGCAGTGAAGGACGGGCGCATCAAGCGCGGCGACGTCGTTGTGCTCGAAGCGATGGGCGGTGGCTTTACATGGGGCGCGGCAGCGCTCAGGTATTGATAAATTTGGAATATCAAGCAATTGTCGAATTGCCGACAGGGCGGAATTCCGTTACGAAAGTGCAATGGAAACGGCGGGGGCACGCCGTTTAAAAGGGCGGGAGAACATCATGGCCGACCTCGGGATCGCGCGGGTCACCAACGATACAGATACGAACGGGACTTTGACGCGCGCTGACCTTGCCGATGTCGTTCATCGGCGGCTCGGGCTGTCGCGCGCCGAATCGGCGAGCGTGGTCGAGCGGGTGCTGCATCACATGTGCCATGCGCTTTCGATCGGGCAGAACGTCAAGCTGTCCGGATTCGGGACCTTCATCCTGCGCGACAAGGGCCAGCGGGTCGGGCGCAATCCGAAGACCGGCGTCGAAGTGCCGATCGCTCCGCGGCGCGTGATGACCTTCCGCGCCAGCCAGATCATGCGCGATCGGATCGCGAAGGGCTGACATGGCGACCGCCGGACAGAAGGATCCCGGCGCTCTTCAGACGATTGGTGAATTGTCGCAGGAGCTGGGCGTCGCCCAGCACATCCTGCGCTATTGGGAAACGCGCTTTCCGCAGCTGAGGCCGATGCAGCGCGCCGGCAACCGCCGCTATTATCGCCCGGCCGACGTCGAGCTGGTCCGGCGCATCCACCGACTGCTCAACGAGGAAGGCTATACCGTCCGCGGCGTGCAGAAGCTGCTGCGCGACAAGGCCGAGCCGGCGGCGGCAGCGGCAGCGCCGCCGCAGCAGCCGGCAGCGGCTCCGGCCGGGCAGCCGGCTGGGCATCATGAGGCTGGCGCGCTCGACGTGTTCCGGCTGATCTCGCTGCGGAACCGCCTCGCCGAAGCGCTCGAGGGCTAATCGAGCTCTTTTGGCAGGATCAGCTCGCGGATTTCTCCGCTGTGCGGTTCGACTTCGTCCCACCTGACCGCGGGCAGCGCGATCACAGCCACGGCCGCGGTCGGGAACTTGCCCGTGATCTTGCCGCGCAGATCGTCTGCCTTGTCGTTGCTGAGGGCGAGCACGAGCTCGTGCAGGCCGGGGTTGTGGCCGACGAGCAAGGGTGCGTGCACCGCGCTCGGAATGGAGCGCACCAGGTGCAGGAGATCGCCGAGGCTGGCTCCGTACAATTGCGGCTCGAAGCGGACGTCGAGCGGTTCGCCATAGCCTTCCGCCAGCATCTTCACCGTCTCGCGTACGCGGACCGCGGGGCTGGCGATCACCTGGTCGAAGCGGAAGCGCCGGCTCCTGAGTTCGCGCCCCATCCGTTCCGCGGCCTTGCGCCCGCGCTCGTTCAGCGGCCGCTCGAAATCGGTCGCGTTGGCGTCATCCCAGCTCGACTTGGCGTGGCGCATGATCGTGAGCAAAGTCATTTCGCTGGCTCCAGCGCCCGAATGGGCGCGGCGGCGAGCCGCTGCTCGACCTGTTCGATCGCCTGGTCGAGCGGCAGCCGGCGGATGCGAACGCCCGGCGGGAAGGCGGACAGCAGGCGCGACGGGAAAGCGGCCGAGAGAACGACGAAGACCCCGCAATCGCCGTCGCGGCGGATCAGCCGGCCGAAGGCCTGCGCCAGCCGGGCGCGGACGACGCGGTCGTCATAGGCGCTGCCGCCGCCGGCCATGCGCCGCGCCGCGTGGAGCACCGTCGGGCGCGGCCAGGGTACCCGCTCCATCACCACCAGCCGCAGCGATTCGCCGGGCACGTCGACCCCATCGCGCAAGGCGTCGGTGCCGAGCAACGAAGCGCGCGGATCGTCCCGGAAAATGTCTACCAAAGTCCCCGCGTCGATCGGGTCGACATGCTGGGCCAGAAGCGGCAGCCCGGCGCGCGCCAGGCGGTCGGCGATCCGCGCATGGACTGCTTTCAGGCGCTGGATCGCGGTGAACAGGCCAAGCGTGCCGCCTTGCGCCGCCTCGATCAGACGGGCGTAGGCCCCCGCGAGCGCGGCCGGGTCGCCCGGCTTCACGTCGGTGACGATCAGCACTTCGGAGCAGCCGGCATAATCGAACGGGCTTTCGGCCTCGAAGCGGAGCGCGGGCAGCGGCAGGTGAGCGGCGCCCGTGCGCGCTTCGGCCGCCGGCCAGCTTTCACCGGCGCGCAGCGTCGCCGAGGTGACCAGCACGCCCTCGGCCGGAGCGAGCACCGCCGCGGCGAGCGGCTTGGTCGGATCGAGCCAGTGGCGATGGATCGCGACATCGAACTCGCGTCCCTCGATCCGCTCGACGGCCAGCCAGTCGACGAACTCGGCATCGGCCTCGCCGCCGATCCGTGCGAGCAAGGCGATCCACGCGGCGAGGGTCTCGCGCCGCCAGGATAGACCGCGGATCGCTCCTTCGACGCGCGCCCGCGCTTGCGAATCGAGCCAGTCGGGGGCGTCTTCGAGCACCGCCTCGAGCCGCCGGGCGAGAGCGGCGAGCGGCTTCTGCAGCGCTTCCAGGACCTCGGTCGCCGCCGCCGCGCTGGACACCAAGGCTCCGTCGGGCTCAGCGAGCTCGGTCTCGAGGCCGTAGCCCGCCTCCTGCGCCTTCGCCCGCGCGTAGACGGTGCCGCGCACCTCGCTGAGCAGCGCCTCGACCGGCCCGAACGGCGCGCCTTCGATGATCCGCTGCAGCCAGCCGTCGGACGGCAGCGCTTTTGCCGCTTCGACCGCGGCGTCGAGCGCCCGTGCTCCCTCGTCGTCGTAGGACGCGACATCCATCAGCCGCGCCGCCAGGCCCCGCCGCCGCCCGCGCGAACGGCCCTCGGGCCCGACGATCCAGCGCCTCAGCTCGATCGCTTCCTGCCCGCCAAAGGTCACCGAAAAGGTCGAATCGGCGGCATCGAACAGATGATGGCCTTCGTCGAACAGCAACCGTCCCGGCGCGTCCTCGCGGGCGCGCGCGGCGTTGACCATCACCAGCGCGTGATTGGCGATGACGATGTCCGCTTCGCGGCTGGCGCGCTCGGCCCGCTCGATGAAACAGCGGCGATAGTGCGGGCAGCCGGCATAGACGCACTCGCCGCGCCGGTCCGTGAGCGCGGTGGCGCCGGCGCGGCGGAACAGGCTGGGCAGCCAGCCGGGCAGGTCGCCGCCGACCATGTCGCCGTCCTTGGTGTACGCCGCCCATCGTCCGACCAGCTGGGCGAGGATCGCTGCGCGGCCGGCGAAGGCGCCTTGAAGCGCGTCCTCGAGATTCAGGAGGCAAAGATAATTCTCGCGCCCCTTGCGGATGACGATCCGCTTCGCCCGCTCGTCGGCATCGGCGAACAGCTTGACGCCTTCGCCGTCGAGCTGGCGCTGCAGCGCCTTGGTGAAGGTCGAGACCCACACCGTGCCGCCGGACTCGTCGGCCCACAGCGAGGCCGGCGCGAGATAGGCCAGCGTCTTACCGATGCCGGTGCCGGCTTCGGCGAGCAGCAGGTTGGGCGAATCCTTCGCGCGCTTGGGCGCGAACACCTGCGTCACCGCCTCCGCCATCGCCTTCTGCCCCTCGCGCGGCTCGATCTGCCCGGTGAGCCGGTCGAGCTTCGCGCGCGCCGCCGCCGGGTCGACAGTGACGACGAGCGGCGGCGGCCGTTCGGCGGCTTCCTCCCATTGTTTAAGGCGCGCGAAGAGCATGCGCTCGCCGCGTTCAGGCGGCTCGAGCCGCGTGCCGATCAGCGTCGCCCAGCCCCAGCCGAGCCGGTGCAGCGTCGCGTTGCTGGTCCACGCCCCCTCGCGCTCGCGCCACTCCGGGTCGGCAAGACGGGCGAGCAGCGTTCCGGCGATGCGCTGGACCGCGGCTGCAGCCTCGGCGTCGCTGCCAGGTCGTTCGAGCCCAAGCGCGCGGCTGAGGCCCGCCGCGGTCGGCACGGCAAAGCGCGCCGGGTGGATGAAGGCGAACAGCTCGAGCAGGTCGAGGCCGCTCAGCTCGGGGTAGCCGAGCCGCTGGCCGACGAGCGGAGCATTGAGGATGATGTGCGGCGTCTCGGCGGCGCGAGCGATCGCTTCGCCGCGGCTCGCCTCGCGCACCTCGCCGTCAGCACCGGCAAGCCAGGTCCCCGCATGGGTTGCGTGGAGCGCGGGAAGCGGCAAAGGAGCGGCCATTCGCCGACCGTGCCGCGACGAGAACAGAAGAGCAACAAATTTGGCCGCTGACGACATCCGTTCTGCCGCAATGGCGTCCAAGGCCTGGCCGTACGAGGAAGCGCGCAAGCTGTTGAAGCGCTGGCCCGAGGGAAAGCCCGCCGGCGACCCGGTGATCTTCGAGACCGGCTACGGCCCTTCGGGCCTGCCCCACATCGGCACCTGGAACGAGGTCGCGCGCACCACCTTCGTGCGCCGCGCTTACGAGGAGCTGACCGGCGGCGCACCGACGCGGCTGATCGCCTTCAGCGACGACATGGACGGGCTCAGGAAGGTGCCCGACAACGTCCCCGAGCAGGCGATGCTGACAGACAATCTCGGGCGCCCGCTGACGCGCATTCCCGACCCGTTCGGCACCCACGCCAGCTTCGCCGAGCACAACAATGCGATGCTGCAGCGCTTCCTCGACCGCTTCGGCTTCGATTACGAATTCGTCTCGGCGACCGATTGCTACACCAGCGGCCGCTTCGACGACGTGATCCGCAAGGTCTTGCGCGGCTGGGACGCGATCATGGGCGTGATGCTGCCGACGCTGCGGGAGGACCGCCGGAAGACCTATTCGCCGGTCCTTCCGATCTCGCCCTCAACCGGGCTGGTCCTGCAGGTGCCGGTCGAGGTGATCGACGCCGAGGCTGGCCTGATCGCCTTCGACGACGAGGACGGCAGTCGCGTCCAGCAATCGGCGTTCGGCGGCGCCGCCAAGCTGCAGTGGAAGGTCGACTGGGCGGCGCGCTGGGTTGCGCTTGGCGTCGACTATGAAATGGCCGGCAAGGACCTGATCGACAGCGTCGTCCAGTCGGGGAAGATCGCGCGCATTTTGGGCGGCCGCCCGCCCGAGGGCTTCAACTATGAGATGTTCCTCGACGAGAAAGGTGAGAAAATCTCCAAGTCGAAGGGCAACGGCCTCAGCCTCGAGGAATGGTTGCGCTACGGCAGCGAGCCGAGCCTCGCTTTTTACATTTACCGCGAGCCCAAGCGCGCCAAGAGCCTGCACCTCGGCGTGATCCCTCGCGCGGTCGACGAATATTGGCAGTTCCGCGGCAATTACGCCAAGCAGCCGGTCGAGCAGCAGCTCGGCAACCCCGT
>DATDDW010000104.1:0-5964 GCA_036523615.1 Sphingomicrobium sp. | reverse complement strand
GACGCGGACGTCGTCATCACCATGCTGCCCGCGGCCAAGCACGTCCGCGCCGTGTTCCACGACGATGTCGCGCCCAACGCCAAGCCGGGCACTTTGCTGATCGATTGTTCGACCATCGACGTGCAGAGCGCGCGCGAGGTCGGCGAGGGCCTCAAGAGTCTCGGCTTCGATTTCCTCGACGCGCCGGTCTCGGGCGGGATTGCCGCGGCGGCGGGCGGGAGCCTCACCTTCATGGTCGGCGGCACCGACGAGCAATTCGAGCGCGCGCGGCCGTTCCTCGAGCCGATGGCCAAGGCCGTGATCCACGCCGGGCAGCTCGGCGCGGGCCAGGCGGCCAAGATCTGCAACAACATGATCCTCGGCGCGACGATGATCGCGACCTGCGAGGCGTTCGTGCTCGCGCAGAAGCTCGGGCTCGACCCGCAGGTGTTCTTCGACATCTCGTCGAAGGCGTCGGGGCAGAGTTGGTCGATGACCAGCTACGCGCCGGTGCCGGGCGTCGGGCCCGACACACCGGCCGACCACGATTATGAAGGCGGATTCGCCGCGGCGCTGATGCTCAAGGATCTAAAGCTCGCCGACGAAGCCGCGAAAAGCGTCGGCGCCTACACGCCGATGGGCGGCGAAGCGGAGGAGCTGTATCAGCGGTTCGTCGACCGCGGCGGTGGCTCGAAGGATTTTTCTGGAATCATCAAGATGATCGACGACAGCTGGAAAGTGCCTGAGCAAAGCTAAGGAGGGACGATGCATTCGAAGTTTCTTGTCGCGGCGATTGGCTGCCTGGCCCTCGCCGCCTGTGGCGGTTCGCAGACCAGCCAGGCGAACAATGTTCAGGCGAATATCGACAACAATGCTGCCCCGCCGCAGTCGGCGACGGCCAGCACCACGACCAACAATGGAATGGTGATGCTCGCCGCGCCATTGAGCCACGACCGGGCGCTCCAGCTGATGCACGAGCGTCACGAGGGAATGGAGAATATCGGCAAGGCCAACAAGGCGATCGGCCGCGAGCTGCAGCGCGGCTCGCCGGACCTGGGCGTTGTCCGCACGTCGGCTGCCACGATCGCCGACCTGTCGCAGAAGGCCTCGGGCTGGTTCCCCGCGGGGACGGGCCCCGACGTCGCCAAGACGCGTGCGAAGCCGGAGATCTGGCAGAATGCGCAGGATTTCTCGACCAAGCTGCACAATTTCCAGGTAGCGGCCAAGGCGTTCAACGACGCGGCGGCAGCGGGCGACGTCAGCGCGATCAAGGCGCGCTTCGCCGACCTCGGCGGCACGTGCAAAGCGTGCCATGAGAAGTACCGCGCGGAGGAGAAGCACTGAGCGGCGAAAGCGGGGCCAGGCAGCGCGTTTGGGACCTGCCGACCCGCCTCGTCCACTGGTTGCTTGCCACGCTGATCGTCTTTTCTTGGTGGACGGTGCACCACGACCATGTGGACTGGCACATCTGGTCCGGCTGCGCGATCCTGACCCTGCTGATCTTCCGCCTGCTGTGGGGCTTCGTAGGAAGCTCGACCGCGCGCTTCTCGAGCTTCGTGCGCGGACCGCGAACCATCGCCGCTTACCTGCGCGGCGGCTGGAGCGGCATCGGCCATAATCCGCTGGGCGCGCTGAGCGTCCTCGCCTTGTTCGGGGCGCTTGGCGTGCAGGTCGGGCTCGGGCTCATTTCCCAGGACGAGGACGGCATCTATCTGGGTCCGCTGGCCAAGCTGGTCAGCTCCGACACCTCGGATACGGCGCGCGGCATTCACGAGCTGTGGTTCGACGTGATCGTCGCGCTCGTCGCGCTGCACGTGGCGGCGATCGCCTGGTACCGGGTGCGCGGGAAGAAGCTGACGCTACCGATGATCACCGGCCGCGCCGAGCTCGAGCCCGGCGTGCAGCCGATGCGGCCGGGCAAATGGTGGGCGGCCTTGATCTGCCTTGCCGTGGGCATTGGCATCACCCGCTGGATCATCGCCGGCGCCCCGCCCTTCGGTACTTGATCGCAACCCAGCGGGGGGCCACATCTCGGCCATGCTGATCCGTACCGAGCAGACGCCGAACCCCGCGACGCGCAAGTTCCTTCCCGGGCAGACCGTGATGGAGGCGGGCACGCGCGACTTCGTCGATTCCGAATCGGCCGACGCCTCGCCGCTTGCCCGGGCACTGTTCGACAGCGGCATGGTCGAAGGCGTGTTCTTCGGCCGCGACTTCATCTCGGTGACTGCAGCGCCGGGCGTTTCGTGGACCGACCTCGAGCCGCTGGTGATCGAGAGCCTGCTCGACCATTTCGTCAGCGGCGCGCCGCTGTTCGCTCCGGGCAGCGCAGCGGGCATCCAGGTCGCCGACGACAGCCACATCGAGGAAGATCCGGCCGACGCGGAGATCATCGACCAGATCAAGGAGCTGATCGAAACGCGGGTCCGCCCGGCAGTCGCGCAGGACGGCGGCGACATCGTCTACAAAGGCTACAAGGACGGCCGACTCTATCTCTCGATGCATGGCGCTTGCTCGGGCTGCCCGTCGTCGACGGTGACGCTGAAGCGCGGGATCGAGAGCCTGATCCGCCACTATGTCCCGGAAGTGGAAACCGTCGAAGCGGTTTAATCCAAGGGGTTGCGGCGGTGCGCCGCATGTGACCACTATCCAGCCCATGCTTCTCGCGTTCGATACTTCGAGTGCCGCCTGCACCGCCGCTTTGTTCGACGGTGACGAGTGCGTCGCGCGCAAGGACGAGCAGATCGGCCGCGGCCACAGCGAGCGGCTGGTGCCGATGATCGACGAGCTTCTGCAAGGCCGCAAAGCCGAGCGCATCCTCGTCGGCGTCGGGCCCGGAAGCTTCACCGGGATCCGCGTCGCGATCGCCGCGGCGCATGGGCTGGCGATCGGCTGGGACGCCGAGCTTCTCGGCATGTCGTCGCTGGCTTTGCTCGCCGCGGGCGCGACGAGCCAAGGCGAAGTCGCCGCGGCAGTTGTCGGCGGCCACGGCGAGCTGTTCGTCCAAGAGTTCGACGCGGCGAGCATCGAGCCGACGAGCGAACTGCGCAACCTCCGCCCACTGGACGCGGCAGCGGCGACCCGCGCGCAGCTCGTCGTCGGCTCGGGCGCGCGGCAGCTGGTCGAGGCGCGCGGCTGGGGCGAGGCGCGCGAGGCGTGGCCGTCCGCGGCCGACGCTCTACGCCTGCCTGAGAGGCTGCGCACGCTTAGCCCCAAGCCCGTCTATGCCCGCGCTCCCGACGCGCGTGTGCCCGAGGCCGCCTGATGGCGACTCCAGCGCTTGCCGAGCAGGTCCGCGTCGCGCCCGGCAGCGTCGACGACCTCGACTGCGTGATGGAGGTGATGGACGCCGCGTTCGGCCGCAAGTTCGGCGAAGCCTGGACACGCTCGCAGCTGTCGGGGATCCTGCCGATGGGCGGCGTGTCGCTGATGCTCGCGCGCGAGGACGGCGTGGCGATCGGCTTCTCGCTGTTCCGCACGGTTGCAGATGAATCCGAGCTGCTGCTGATCGCCGTGCTTCCCGGCCACCATCGCCGCGGCATCGGCCGCCGCCTGCTCGACCACTTCCTCGACGACGCTCGGGACGCCGGCGTGAAGCGGGTCCACCTCGAAGTGCGCGACGGGAACCCAGCGGTGGAAATGTACCGCTTGGCCGGTTTCTCGCCCGTCGGGCGGCGCCGCAATTATTATCACGCGCGCGACGGCAAGAGATACGACGCGATCACGCTCGCTTACAATCTCTAACGCGCGTTGTTCTTTCACCGGCAAGTCGCCGCCGGTTGCCTCGCCAACAAGCCGCGCCTAATGGACGCGGCACGTGCGGCGGATGACTGCACGGCAACTGACCATCTGCTCGGGGAATTCATCACATGGCCGATATCGAAGCTGCCGAAGACACGCTGTTGACGCTCACCGCCGACATCGTCGCCGCGCACGTCAGCAACAACAGCGTCGCCGTCAACGATCTGCCCAATCTTATTCAGAACGTTCACAGTGCCTTGTCGGGAATTTCCCGCACCGCTGCCGCGGCCGAGCCGAAGCCCGAGCCCAAGGTCTCGGTGCGCTCGTCGATCAAGCCCGACTATATTGTGTGCCTGGAGGACGGGAAGCGTCAGAAGATGCTGAAACGGCACCTGATGACCAACCACAATATGACGCCGGACCAGTATCGGCAGAAGTGGGGCCTTGCCGCCGACTATCCGATGGTGGCGCCCAATTACGCCGAGCAGCGACGCACGCTGGCCAAGTCGATCGGCCTCGGCACCAAGCGCCGCAAGAGCCGCGGCAAGTGACGCCCGGATTGCTGGACGGGGCCCCAGCGCGTACCTAACTTCAGGAAATGACGCGCAAGATCGACATCGAGGCGCTGTGCGCCGACAAGGGCCTCAGGATCACCGAGCAGCGCAAGGTGATCGCCCGAGTGCTCGGCGACAGCGAAGACCACCCCGATGTCGAGACTCTGCACGCCCGCGCCGCGGCGATAGACCCGAATATCTCGATCGCCACCGTCTATCGCACTGTGCGGCTGTTCGAGGAGGCGGGGATCCTCGAGCGGCATGAGTTCGGCGATGGCCGCTCGCGCTACGAAGCGGCGTCGGAAACGCACCACGACCATTTGATCGACGTCGAAACCGGTAATGTGATCGAGTTCACCAACGACGAGCTCGAGGCGCTGCAGAAAAGGATCGCCGAGCAGCTCGGCTTCCGCCTCGTCGATCACCGGATGGAGCTGTACGGCGTCGCCAAAGACCGCGATCGCTAAGGGCCCTGCCGTTCGGATGAACGCGCGCGCGGCGTGGCGCATCGCGAAAGTGCTGCTGCTGTTCGCGATCATTGCCCCCGTCCACATCGTGACCAAGGCCGTGCTCGGGCGTTCGCCGTGGCCGCCGCGCTTCCTTGCCGCGGTCGCTCGCGCGCTCGGCGCTCGAGTCCGGGTCGTTGGCACACCCGCCGGTAGACATACGTTGCTCGTCGCCAATCACACGAGCTGGTTCGACATCCTGCTGCTCGGCGGCTTCGTCGGCAGCGCGTTCGTGTCGAAGGACAATCTCGGGCACGGGCTGCTGCACTGGCTCGCCGACCAGAACGGCACGATTTACGTCAAGCGCAGCCACGTCAAAGGCGCCAAGGACCAGGCGCTGGCGCTGGCCAAAGCGCTCGAGGCCGAGAAGCCGGTGACGGTCTTTCCCGAAGGCACGACCGGGCCCGGCAGCCACCTGCTGCCGTTTCGATCGACCCTGCTCGAGGCGGCAAATTATGCCGCGAAGGACGTCGAAGTCCGCCCGGTCGCGATTGATTACGGCGAGGCGCGCGAAGAATTCGGCTGGTTCGGCAACGAGCCGGGCAAGGACAATGTGCTGCGGCTGCTCGGGCGGCGCGGCACTGTGCCGGTCACGATCCACGTGCTGGCGGCGCTCAACCGCGCGGGAGACCGCAAGCAGCTCACGCACGAGGCGCGCGAGCGCATTGCGGCGACGCTCGGCTTAACGTCGCACGCCCACTCGCCTATAGGCTCGGGGCAATGACTCCCAAAAGTTTCAGAATCAAAAGCTTCGGCTGCCAGATGAACGTCTATGACGGCGAGCGGATGGCCGAGCTGCTCGGCCAACAGGGCATGGCCGCGGCCGGCGACGGCGAGGATGCGGACCTTGTCGTCCTCAACACCTGCCACATCCGCGAGAAAGCGGCCGAAAAGGCCTATTCGGATGTCGGGCGGCTCATGCGCGCGGACGGGTCGAAGCCGATGATCGCGCTCGCCGGCTGCGTCGCCCAGGCGGAAGGCGCCGAAGCGCAGCGCCGCTCGGCGCTGATCGACATCGTCGTTGGCCCGCAGGCCTATCACCGGCTGCCGCACCTGGTCGAAGAGGCGTCGCGCGGGCTTCGCCCGGTCGACACCGACATGCCGGCGATCAGCAAATTCGATGCGATGCCGCCGCGCCGCCGCGCCACACCTTCGGCGTTCCTGACGGTGCAGGAGGGGTGCGA
>DATDDW010000103.1:0-2298 GCA_036523615.1 Sphingomicrobium sp. | reverse complement strand
CAAGGGCCCGGTGACGGTGGGTTTCGTGGTCATCCAGCAGGGCAGCGCACCGCTCGAGCAACAGCTGCCGGGACGCGTCTCGGCCTATCAAATCTCGCAGGTCCGGCCGCAGGTCAGCGGAGTCATCCTGCGCCGGCTGTTCCGCGAAGGCGCGATGGTCCGCCAAGGCCAGACGCTCTACCAGATTGACCCGAGCATCTATAATGCGCAGGCCGCGCAAGCCGCGGCCAACCTGCAGAGCGCGCGGGCGCAGGCCGAAGCCGCACGCACCCTCGCCGCGCGTTATGCCCCGCTGGTCAAGCTGCAGGCGATCTCCAAGCAGGATTATACCAACGCGGTCGCCCAAGCGCGCCAGGCCGATGCCGCCGTCGCGCAGAACTCGGCAACGCTGCGCACCGCGCAGATCAACCAGCGCTTCACGCGAGTGCCGGCCCCAATCAGCGGCCGCGTCGGTGTTTCCGCCGTCACCGAAGGCGCGCTGGTCACCGCCAACCAGGCCGACGCGATGACCACGATCACCCGCCTCGATCCGGTCTATGTCGATATCCAGGAATCGGCCGCCGACCTGCTCGCGCTCCGGCGGGCGCTCGCGCAGGGCGGCGTCATTCCGACTTCGGCCCAGGTCCGGGTGAAGCTGCCCGACGCCAGCGATTACGGTTTCACCGGCACCGTCGAATTCAGCGAGGTGGTCGTCGACCAAAGCACTGGCACGGTGACCTTGCGCGCGCGCTTTCCCAACCCGCAGTCGATCCTGCTTCCGGGAATGTTCGTCACCGCCCAATTCGCGCAGGCGATCGATACGTCGGCATTCCTGGTGCCCCAGCAGGCGATCACGCGCGATCCGCAGGGCAATGCGACTTTGTTCGTCGTCGGCCCAGGCAACCGCGCCGTCCAGCGCACCGTCATCACCGCCCAGACTCAGGGACCCTACTGGGTGGTGACCCAAGGTCTTGCCGCGGGTGAGAAAGTCATCACCCAGGGCACCGCGAACTTGAAGGACGGAGCGCAGATCAAGCCGGTGCCGGCGAGCGCTCCTCAGCGGGTCAAGGCGCCGCCGCCGGGGGTATTAAAGGCGATGCAGAAGCAGCGCGGCGGCTGACCGGCCCATGTCGCGCATCTTCATCGAACGGCCCATCTTCGCCTGGGTTTTGGCGATCATCATCATGCTCGGTGGCATCGGGGCGATCTTCGCGCTTCCGGTTGCTCAATATCCGGACGTCGCGCCGACCCAGATCAACGTCCGCGCGACCTATCCCGGGGCCTCTGCCGCAACGCTCGAGAGCAGCGTCACGCAGGTGATCGAGCAGTCACTGACGGGTCTTAATGGCCTGCTCTATTTCAGCTCCTCGTCGAGCTCGCGCGGGCAGGTGTCGATCACCGCCGTGTTCGACAAGAGCGTCGATGCCGACATCGCCCAGGTGCAGGTGCAGAACAAGGTCCAGTCGGCGGTCGCGCGCCTGCCTGCGCAGGTGCAGCAGCAGGGCGTGACGGTGACCAAGGGCGCGCCCGACTTCCTGATGATCGTTGGCGTCTATGACTCCACCGACAAGAGCACGAACGTCGACGTGTCGGACTGGCTCGCGACCAACATCCAGGACGATTTGTCGCGCATCAACGGCGTCGGCGACGTGAACGTCTTCGGCTCCCAATATGCGATGCGCGTCTGGCTCGACCCAAACCGGTTGCAGAGCTTCCAGCTGATGCCAAGCGACGTGGTTAGCGCAATCCAGAATCAGAATGTCGAAGTAGCGGCCGGCGAGGTAGGCGGAATGCCGCAGCCGCAGGGGCAGATGCTCGATGCGACGGTGACGGCGCAGTCGCGGCTGCAGACGCCCGAGCAATTCCGCAACATCATCGTCAAGTCGGACCCCTCGGGGGCGCGCGTGCTTCTGTCGGACGTGGCCCGGGTCGAGCTCGGCGCCGATAATTATTCGGCGACGATCCGCATCAACGGCCATCCCGGCGCCGGTATCGGCATCTTCCTCGACCCCGGCGCGAACGCGCTGTCCACGTCCAAGCTGGTCAAAGCCTATATGGCGACCGCGGCGCCGCGGCTGCCCGCCGGCTACCGCGTCGCTTACGCCAACGACAGCTCGGACTTCATCCGCCTGTCGGTGATCGAGGTGGTGAAGACCCTCGCCGAAGCGATGGTGCTGGTCATCCTCGTGATGTTCGTCTTCCTGCAGAGCTGGCGAGCGACGCTCATCCCCGGCATTGCCATCCCCGTCGTGCTGCTCGGCACGTTCGGCATGCTCTACATCCTCGGCTTCTCGATCAACACGCTCACCCTTTTCGCCA
>DATDDW010000102.1:0-3410 GCA_036523615.1 Sphingomicrobium sp. | reverse complement strand
GAATGAGGTGCTCGAGGCGTTCAAGGCCGGCGAGCTCGACCGCGATGTAGTAGTAGTAGTTCGCTTCCAGGGCCCGCGCGCCAACGGCATGCCCGAGCTGCACAAGCTGGTGCCTACGTTGGGCGTGCTCCAGGACCGCGGGCACAAGGTCGCGCTGGTCACCGACGGGCGAATGTCGGGGGCGAGCGGCAAGGTGCCCTCCGCGATCCATGTCTCGCCCGAAGCGCTGCCCGACGGTCCGCTGGCGCGCGTGCGCGAAGGAGACCCGATCCGGCTCGATGGGCGCAGTGGCACGCTCGAAGCGGTGGGCGTCGATCTGGCGAGCCGTCCACCGGCGAATTCGCCGCCGCCGCCCGCCGGCACCGGCCGCGAGTTGTTCGCGCTGATGCGCATGACGGCGAGCGAAGCGGAAGCGGGAGCTTCGGCCATGCTTGCGGCGATGGAAGTCGAGAGCGCGTGAGGCAGGTCGCCGTCGCCGACGTTGGGGGGACTCACGCCCGTTTCGCGCTCGCGAGCATCGACGGCGGCCGCGTCGTCTCGCTCGACGAGCCGCTGACGCTCAAGACTGCGGAATTCGCCAGCTTCCAGACCGCGTGGGAAGAATTCGGCCGGCGCAAGGCGATCGAGCTGCCGCAGGAGCTCGCGCTTTCCTTCGCCGGCCCGGTCGGCGGCGACGTGCTCAAGCTGACCAACAATCCGTGGGTGATCCGCCCGGCGCTGATGAGCGAGCGACTCGGCGTCGAACGTTTTACCATCGTCAACGATTTCGGCGCGGTCGCTTTTGCTGTGGCGAGCCTGGCGGACGATCAGTTCCGCCACATCTGCGGGCCCGAGCGGGCGTTGCCCGAGCAGGGAGTGATCAGCATCGTCGGGCCGGGGACGGGCCTGGGGGTCGCCGCGCTGTTGCGCAAGACCGACGGCTATGACGTCATCGAGACCGAGGGCGGCCATGTCGACTTCGCGCCGCTAGACAGCCTCGAGGACCGCATCCTGTCAGAGCTTCGGCGCAGCTTCCGTCGCGTCTCGGTCGAGCGGATCGCCTCGGGGCGCGGCTTGTGGAACCTGTACGAGGCGCTCGGCGCGATCGAGAGCCGTCCGCTCACGTTCCGCGACGAGAAGGAGCTGTGGAACGCCGCGCTCGACGGCAGCGACAGCCTCGCGGTCGCCGCGCTCGACCGGCTGTGCCTGACGCTTGGCGCGGTCGCCGGCGACATGGCATTGGCGCAGGGCGCGGTCGGGGTAGTGATTGCCGGCGGCGTCGGCCTGCGGCTCGCCGATTATCTGCCGCAGTCGGGCTTTCGCGACCGCTTCATCGCCAAAGGCCGGTTCGAGCGGCGGATGGACGAAGTGCCGGTCAAGCTCATCACCCATCCCGAGCCGGGCCTGTTCGGAGCCGCCGCTGCTTTTGCCAGGGAACACGCATGACGATCGACGAGATTATGCGCGCGGCGCCGGTCATCCCCGTGCTCGTGCTGGATGGGAAGGGCGATTGGGCGGGGCTGGCCGAGACCCTCGTCGCGGCAGGCCTGCCCGTGATCGAGGTGACGCTGCGCACGCCGGCGGCCATCGGCGCGATCCGGGAGATGGCGCGGGTCCCCGGCGCCATCGTCGGCGCCGGCACGGTGGTCAACGAGAAGCAGCTCGGCGAAGCCGTCGATGCCGGCAGCCGCTTCATCGTTTCGCCGGGCTTGACGGAGCCGCTGGCGCGCGCCGTCAGCCGAACGGCGGTCGCCTACCTCCCGGGCGTGGCGACAGCGGGCGACATCATGCGCGGCCTCGACCTCGGCCTCGACCGGTTCAAATTCTTCCCGGCGGAAGCCTCGGGCGGGATTCCGGCGCTCAAGGCGCTTTCCGGCCCGTTTTACGACATCTGCTTCTGCCCGACCGGCGGGATCCGGCCCGATAATGCCGCCGAGTGGCTCGCGCTCGATGCGGTGCTCTGCGTTGGCGGCACATGGCTGTACCGGGCGGGCGACAACATGGACGAGGTGACTGAGCGGGCGCGGGCTGCGGCGGAATTGCGCGGCTAACGTCGCATTAACCATATTGCCGTGATACATAGCGTTGCGGTTCAATGACTTGGCGGAACCGAGTGAAGGTAGAGCTCAACCATCCCAACAGATTTGCCGGCGCGGCATTCGCCGCCGCCGTCGTCTGCGCATTGCTCGTGACTTTCGTTGCACGGAGCGGCGCCGCGGCGCAGGCGAGCCTCACCGTGCACCTTCCGCCGCCCGCCAGCGACCGGATCTACGGAGCGCCCGAGGCGCGCGGGCGGCCAATTGTCGTGATCGACCCCGGCCATGGCGGCCGCGACCCGGGAGCGACCAGCGTCTCCGGCCAGGTGACCGAGAAGGAGCTGACACTGGCGCTTGCGCGTGAGCTGCGCGACGTGCTCGCCAGCCGCGGCCGGGTCCGGGTAGCGATGACCCGGGACGACGACCGCTACCTGACGCTCGATCAGCGCGCCGCCGTCGCGCGCCGCCTCAATGCGGCGATGTTCGTCTCGCTGCACATCGACAGCGCACCCAATCCGCTCGCCCGCGGTGCGACCATCTATTCGCTGTCGGACGTCGCCTCGGATGCCGAGGCGGCGCGCCTTGCCGCGAGCGAGAACGGCAGCTCGGCGGCCGAGGACGGCAACGGATCGGTCGAGGGGATGCTGTCGGACCTGGCGATGCGCAGGCAGATGAGCGCGTCAGCCGACCTGGCCGCACGCATGGTCAACAAGGCCGCCGGCCGTTTCGAGCTGCGCCCGAACCCGCACCAATTTGCCTCGTTCCACGTGCTTCGCCGCGCCGACGCGCCGGCGGTGCTGTTCGAGGCCGGTTATATCAGCAATGCCGATGATGAAATGCTGCTGCGCTCACCCGAGCATCGCGCGGCAATCGTGCTGGCGCTCGCCCAGGCCATCGAAACCGACGTCGCGGCGCATTCGCGACATTAACCCGCTTTCCGGCCTCCACCGAACCGGCTAGACGCGTGCCCGAATGAAGTTCGAGCGTCTCACCGTCCCCGACTGGCCGCTCCCCGACCTCGTCGCCTTCAACGCAAGGGTGCACGAGTGGGTCGATCCGTGGTGGCAGCGCGTGTGGGTGCGCCGTATCACCTGGGTGCTCGCCGGGCTGTTCACGCTCTTCGCCGCGGCGTGGATCTACTTTGCGAGCGGCCTTCCTTCTTCGCAGACCCTGCTCGCCTATCAGCCGCCGCTGCCGACCAACATCCGCGGGTTCGACGGGACGCCGGTTCAGACCTTCGCCCGCGAGCGGCGTGTCGAGCTGTCCTACGATGAATATCCGCCGCTGGTGGTCCACGCCTTCATCTCGGCCGAGGACAAGGGCTTTTTCCACCATCACGGCATCGACTTCACCGGGCTCATCGGCGCGGTGTTCGACTTCACCACCAAGAGCATC
>DATDDW010000101.1:0-6342 GCA_036523615.1 Sphingomicrobium sp. | reverse complement strand
CACCGCCGGGTGAGCTGGGCCAACAACCTCATCGGTCGCGCTCTGCTCGACAAGGGCGATGCCAACGGCGCGGCGACCGTGTTGCTCGCCAACTACCGCAGCAACCCGGGCGGTGACCGTGCCGCCGACAGCCTCTATTACCTCGGCCAGGCGCTGATGAAGCTCGGCCAGCCGGGGCAGGCGTGCCGCGTCTATGCCGAGTTCGACGCGGTCTACGGCGCCAAGGCGCGCCCCGACCTCAAGAAGCTCGAGAACGACGGCAAAGCGCAGGCGCAGTGCGCCTAGCCTTTATTGTCATTCGTTTGACAGGTCGCGGCCATGTTGGCGGTGGCACTGGCGCCGGCGGTCCAGCGCTGAAGCGCTGACCGGCAGCAGCGGCGGCAGGAGGGATCATTGGCGACGGCGAAGACGATTGAAGTCGAAGCGCCCGCGGTTAAACGGTTCCGCCGCGATCTCGAGGCCCTCGTTCCTGCCGACCAACCGATCGGGCTCGCCGTCTCCGGCGGGCCCGACAGCCTCGCGCTGCTGCTGCTCGCCGCCCAGGCCCGGCCACTCAAGGTCGAAGCGGCCACGGTCGATCATGCGCTCCGCCCGGAAAGCCGCGGCGAAGCGGAGATGGTCGCCGCGCTGTGCGAGCGCCTAGGCGTGCCGCACCGGATCCTCACTGCCAGCTGGGACGAGAAGCCGGAGACCGCGATCCAGGAGCGCGCTCGCCTCGTCCGCTATCAGCTGCTCGGCCAATGGGCGCGCGAGCGCGGCCTAAGCGCACTTGCTACTGCCCACCACCTTGACGACCAGGCCGAGACGTTCCTGATGCGCCTTGCCCGCGGCGCCGGCGCGAGAGGCTTGGGGGCGATGCGTCGGATCATGCGGCCCGCCGGCGCGACGATGGCGGTCGTTCGGCCGCTGCTCGGCTGGCGCCGGGCCGAACTGGAAGCCGTGTGCGCCGCCGCCGGCGTCGATCCGGTGCAGGACCCCAGCAATGACGACGAACAGTTCGAGCGGGTGCGGGTGCGCAAGGCGCTCGCCGCCGCCGATTGGCTGAATCCGGCTTCGATTGCCGCGAGCGCGCGCAACCTCGCCCAGGCCGACGAGGCGCTGCGCTGGGCCACCACGCAGGAATGGAAGCGCGGCGTCACCGTCGGCGACGCAGCGATCGTCTATCGCCCGAGCGAAGCGCCGCGCGAGATCAAGCGCCGGATCATCAGCCGCGCGGTCTTGAGCCTGGCGGGCGAAGGCGGCGGTGCCGAGCTGCGCGGGCGCGAGCTCGACCAGTTGCTGGTTGCGCTGAGCTCGGGCCGCCGGGCGACACTGCGCGGCGTCCTCTGTGCCGGCGGCGAGGAATGGCGCTTCACGCCCGCGCCGGCGCGGCGCACCTAGCCCCGCGGCCTCACCCGATCGTCCGTCGATAGAAGGGTAGAAGCTCGGCCCAGGCGCGCTCTGCCTGCGCCTCGTCGTAGGTCTGGCTGCCGGCGACGCACCAGCCGTGGTTGGCGGGAAAGACTTCGACGCTCGCCCGCCGGTGCGCAGCGGCAAAAGCCGCCTTGAGCACATCCTTGTCCTTGGGCGAATGTTCGTCGTCGTTCTTCGCCAGCCCGACGAGGAACGCGGCCTTCGTCTTGGGAATCAGCAGGTGCGGGCTCGACGGCTTGTCCGTGACCAGCCCGCCCGGGTGGAAGGTCGCGACCGCGGCGATGCGGTCGCGCCGCACCGCCGCCGTGCGGAACGATAGAGGGCCGCTGAAGCAATAGCCCTGGACGCCCGCCCTGCGCTTCGTGTCGGTCTGGCGCTGAGCATCGAGAAAGCTGACGTAGGCCGCTGCATCGCGGTCGACCATGGCATCGGTCAGCCCCTGCTTGAACGTCATGATCCTTGCGACATCGTCCTTGTTGTTGAAGTCGAACGGCCCGCTGACGATCGGTGCTTTCTGAACCCGGTAGAAGGGGTTGGGCACCAGCACGACATACCCCTGCGCGGCGAGCCTCTTGCCCATTTCGCGGAACACCGGCCTGAGGCCCAAAATGTCGGGCCACATCAGCACCGCCGGCCAGCGGCCGCGCCCTGCCGGGACGAACAGCGCCGCATCGGCGTTTCCGTCGGCGGTGTGCACCGCGACGTCCTTCTCGATGACCCTCTTCGCGCCTGGATCCTTGGCGAGGGCCGGCACCGCTCCGGCCGCCGTGGCGGCCGTCAGCGTCAGCAGGAAGCTCCGCCTTGTGACCGAGGTATCGGCAATGAAGCCCTGGTGATTGCCGTCGCCGCACATGCGCCTTCTCCCGCCTGCCTGAGGGGAGCCTCGATCTTCACCAAAAGCCGACGCCGCGCAATCGGTGCAATTTTGTTCGTGACGGGGCCGAACCGGACTCGACGCGCGCTAAACCTACGTTAAACTGGCCATTAACGACTCGCGTCGTTCCGCCTTTTTCGGGGGAGGGCGAATTGGAATCAGACGTGCGTTTCTACCGCCGCCGGGCAACCGAGGAGATGGCTGCCGCCAACCGGGCAGTCACAGAGGCCGCGCGGGAGCGCCGGATGCAGCTCGCCGACGCCTTCCTCCAGCGCTTGAAGGACCTCGAACGGCGCGGCATCGCGCTCGACGAAGCGACCGCCGCCGCCTCGCGGCCGGTGTTTCCCTGGGAAGCGCTAATCGCCACCACGCCTCACTCGCGCTCCTGAGCGCTTAGCGCGGCTCGTTCACCGGTCTTCAAGCCATCATTGTTATTGGGGGTGATGCGCCTATTTTAAGGGCGAAGGCGTTTGGCCTTGCGAAAGACGAGCGATGAACGACAAAGAAAAGAAGCCCGGCAACCCCTGGACCAAGAGCCTGCTCATCTGGGTCGGCGTGCTTCTGGCGCTCGTTCTGTTCGTCCAGATGATCGACGGCGGCTCGCGCGCCCAAGCCGGCACCGCCATCTCTTATTCCGAGTTCGTCCACCAGGTCGACGAGGGCAATGTCCGCTCGGTGACCATCGCCACGGGCACCAGCGGCAATTCCTCGATCAGCGGCAAGCTCGACACCGGCGAGACCTTCCACACCACCGCGCCCGGCGACTCCAACGTCTCCGACCGGCTGATCAACAAGGGCGTCGCCGTTCAGGTCAAGGCCGAAGAGCAGTCGAGCATTTGGCTCTACATGCTCTACAATTCGCTGCCGTTCCTGCTGATCCTCGGCATCAGCTTCTTCGTCATGCGCCAGATGCAGAAGAACGCCGGCTCGGGCGCGATGGGCTTCGGCAAGAGCCGCGCGCGGATGCTCACCGAGAAGCAGGGCCGAGTGACCTTCGCCGACGTCGCCGGCATCGACGAAGCGCGCGAGGAACTGCAGGAGATCGTCGAGTATTTGAAGGACCCGGGCAAGTTCGCGCGCCTGGGCGGCAAGATCCCCAAGGGCGCTTTGCTCGTCGGTCCTCCGGGCACCGGCAAGACGCTTCTCGCCCGAGCCATCGCCGGTGAAGCGGGCGTCCCCTTCTTCACCATTTCCGGCTCGGACTTCGTCGAGATGTTCGTCGGCGTCGGTGCGAGCCGCGTCCGCGACATGTTCGACCAGGCCAAGAAGAGCGCGCCGTGCATCGTCTTCATCGACGAGATCGACGCCGTCGGGCGCCATCGCGGCGCGGGCTTGGGCAACGGCAACGACGAGCGCGAGCAGACGCTCAACCAGCTGCTGGTCGAGATGGACGGCTTCGAGGCCAACGAAGGCATCATCATCATTGCCGCGACCAACCGGCCCGACGTGCTCGATCCGGCGCTTCTGCGCCCCGGCCGCTTCGACCGTCAGGTCGTCGTCCCGCGCCCCGACATCGACGGCCGCGAGCAGATCCTTCACGTGCACATGAAGAAGGTGCCGCTGGCGCCCGACGTCGACGCCCGGGTGATCGCGCGGGGCACGCCGGGCTTCTCCGGCGCCGACCTCGCCAACCTCGTCAACGAGGCGGCGCTGCTCGCCGCGCGCAAGGGCAAGCGCCTGGTCGCGATGCAGGAGTTCGAGGACGCCAAGGACAAGGTGCTGATGGGCACCGAGCGCAAGTCGATGGTGATGACCGAAGACGAGAAGCGCATGACCGCCTATCACGAGGCGGGCCACGCGATCGTCGCTCTGCACGAGCCTGCGTCGGACCCGATCCATAAGGCGACGATCATCCCACGCGGCCGCGCGCTTGGCCTCGTGATGCGCCTGCCCGAGCGCGACAGCTACAGCTATCACCGCGACAAGATGTACGCGAACCTCGCCGTCGCCATGGGCGGCCGCGTCGCCGAGGAGATGATCTTCGGCTACGACAAGGTCTCTTCCGGCGCCTCTTCCGACATCCAGTACGCGACCCAGCTTGCGCGCGACATGGTTACCCGCTGGGGCATGTCCGACGCGCTCGGCCCGCTGCAATATGCCGAGCCGGAGGAGGAAGTGTTCCTCGGCTATTCGGTCAACCGCCAGCGGCAGATGTCGAACGAGACCGCGCAGGCGATCGACAAGGAAATCCGCACCGTGGTCGAGAACGGCTACAAGCGCGCCCAGACCGTGCTCACCGAAAACAAGGAGCAGCTCGAGGCTCTCGCCCAGGCGCTGCTCGAATATGAGACGCTGTCGGGCGACGAGATCAAGAAGGTGCTCGCCGGCGAGCCGATGGACCGCGGCGGCGCCAAGGGCGCGGCGATCCCCGCCGCCGGCTCGTCGATCCCCAAGGCCAAGCGGCCCAAGCCCGGCGCGATCGGCGGCCCGGCGACCGCCGGCGCCTAGCGCCTGCGCTCAGTAACGGAGAGCGCTACCGCAGCTTGGCGATCTTCAGCTTGTCGAGCTTCGCCCGGTCCTTCACCGATTCCTCGCTCCGCGTCAGCGCCTTGGCAATCGCGCGCAGGCTCATGCCCTTGCCGGCGAGCAGGTGCAGCTTCTGGATCTCGTCCTGCCGCCACGGCTGACGGTGCCGCTCGAACTTGGTTTCAGCCATCGCCCACCCTTAGCACAAACAGCGCCGCGCGAGGCTTGCGGCGCTAGTCCTAGTCGTCCCACAACATCCCGCCATAATAAAAATCTTCCGGCAGGTCGGGGTCGCGCGGCCGGTAATTGGGGCCTTTGACCCAGCCGGGTGGGATCATTTCGTCGTAGCTCTCGTCGTACGACCAGCCGGCGGCGAGCTGGCGCGGCATTTGCCACTCGCGCATGCGCCGCAGCCGGTTGATCAGCCGCTCGCGCACCTCCCAGATCTCGTCCTCGCTCAGCGAATCCGCTTCTTCCTGCCAGCTCATCATGCCGGAGGTGGAGATCGAGCTTTCGCGGGCCTGCGCGGAAACCTTCATCTGCCCGATCTTGATCGCTTCGCTGATGCTGACCTTGGGCAGCGGGTTCGCCTCGGGCTCGGGCAGCGCGTCGGGGTCGAAAGTCGCCGCCGCCGCGCTGGCGAGGAACTCGGGGATGCGCGCGCGGCACGCCTCGATCGCCGCGGTGCAGGCGGCGTCGAGCCGAGCGTCCTTGCGCCGCCGCTTGTGCACCGCCTCGTAGGAGATGCCGACCGCCTTGCACGACCGCTTGAGGTTCCCCGTCGCCGCCAGCTCGGCGAGGAATGCCTGCTCCTTTTTCTTGCCCCAGCGTTCGCCGCTCGCCCGCTTCAGCTGATTGCCTGAGGCTATCAGCTCCTCCCCATCAGCCCCTCCCCCGTCTGCGGGGGAGGGACAGCCGTTGCGAAGCGACGGCAGGGAGAGGGGACGATCCGCCTCCGCCCGCTTCTTCGCCGCCGCATGCGCCTCCAAGGCCTGCTCCCAGGCGAGCGCGAAGTCCGGATGCATCCGCCGCTGCTGGTAGGCCGTAGTGTGGTCGATCCCCGCATCCTCCGCCGCCGTTCGAGCCTCTCCGGTTCGCTCCAGCGCCCGCAGGAACGGTACGACCCAGCGCGGCACTCTCCTCGTCGCCCCCGGCTTAATCGGGGATCGCGCTTCTTCGTCTGCCAAGTTCGATCCCTCCGCGATTCGCGGCAGAGATTAACCTATAAGGTTAACTGTAGGAAAGCGCGATCTACCGCCGCCTGGCGATCTTGATCTCAGTTCGCGACGGCGCGGGGGGGCGACGATCGTCGCAGGCGAACGCTTGAGCTGACTAAGAGCTTATGTCTGCAGTGGGTGGAAAGCGGACATTGGCGTCCGGCCTTTGCTAAGGCCGGTCTTTACATCTTTGGGGCCGCCGCGATTTGCCGCAGCTCCTGAGCAATTGCGTCAAGTCGCAAGAGTTCCTGGCAAAGCCGAGTGACATTTCAGGCGTCTGTGCCAAACGCTCACACGCCTGATCCAAGGCCGCGCTAATCGCTCTCAGAGATCTGGCCCTGGGTCACCGCAGGTAGCTCCGCAGCAACTCGC
>DATDDW010000100.1:0-4112 GCA_036523615.1 Sphingomicrobium sp. | reverse complement strand
CCGACGCTTTCTGCGCTGATCGGTCTCGACCTTGCCCCCGGATCGGTCGACGGCCGCTGCCTCGAAGGAACTCCGGCCCGTTGCCCGTGAGGCTAAACATCTCAAAATACGCGACTTTTCTTTAATCAGCCATTCAGGCATTAGAGTGCAGGTGTAAGCATGGGGAAGGACGCAGTGCGCGTCCTTTGGAGGAACTCTAATGCCGAAGTGGGGTGTTGCCCTGGCGCTGGCGTCCAGCGTCGCGCTCACCGGGTGCGTGCAGACCCGGCAATATGCCGACCTTCAGTTCACGCCCCCGCAGGGCGAGTACAAGCTGCTGGTGCTGCGGCCCGACGTGACCGTCGGCTCGCTGACTACCGGCGGCATGGTCGAGCCGCGCGCCGAGTGGATCGAGCAGGCGCGCACCAACATCGTCGCCGCTCTTCGTGCGCAGCAATCGGCGCGCGGCGGCAACGTCACGATCATCGAGCACCGCACCGAGCTTCCGGGAGTCGCGCCGCAGGAGCTGGCCGACGTCGAGCGGCTCAATTTTGCCGTCGACCAATCAATCGTCGATGCGAAATATCTCGGCGATTATCTGCCGACCAAGCGCGGCCGCGGGCTGGACTGGACCCTGGGCGCCGACGCGGTGAAGCTCGGCCAGAAGACCGGCTATGATTATGCGCTGTTCCTCCACGCCGAGGATCAGATCGCTTCGACGGGCCGCATCGCGCTCGGCGTGCTCGGGCTTGCCGGTTGCTTCGTCGGCTTCTGCGCGCCCAACGTCGGCGGCGGTCAGCAACTCGATTATGCGTCGCTGGTCGATCTCAAGACCGGCGAGGTCGTGTGGTTCAACGTTGTCGAGGCGGGCAGCCAGATCCCCGGGATCAAGTTCGGCGACCTCAGGACTCCGCAGGGCGCCGCGCAAATGGTCGAGCGGCTGCTCGGGCGGATGAAGCCCGGAGCCGCCGTTCGCCGCGCGCAGGAGGTCCGCTGATGTGCATGCGCTGCGTTGAAATGACCCGCCGCGCGCTGCTCGTTGGCGGCGGCGCGGCTGCGGCGGCACTGCATACGGGTGTCGCCAGCGCCCGCATTCGCCCGCAGGACATGGTCCCGCTGATCGGCCCTGGATACAAGCCGACCGACGAGGACGAAAAAGGCCTGTGGAAGGAGATGGAGCGGGTCGAGGAAGAGGTCTCGAGCTCCAACCTCCTCATCGAAGATCCCAAGATCACCGGCTATCTGCGCGACTTGATCGGCACTGTCGGCGGCCCTGCGGCCAAGGACTTCCGCATCTATCTCGCGCGGATTCCCGACTTCAACGCGATGATGTTCCCGACCGGCTTCGCGGTGGTCTTCTCGGGCCTGCTGCTCAGGATGCGCAACGAAGCGCAGCTCGCCGGCGTGATCGCCCACGAATCGGGGCACTTCCTGCGCCGGCACGAGATTCGCTCGTGGCGCGACCAGCGGCGCAAGACCGACATCTTCGCCATTGGCGCGATGCTCGCCGGTATCGGCGGCGCCGGCGCCGGGGTCTATCTCGGCGATTATGTCCAGCTGGCGCAGCTCGGGACGATCCTCTCGCTGTTCAAGTACAGTCGCGACATGGAGGCTGAGGCCGACGCGACCGGCGCGAGGCTGATCACCGAAGCGGGCTACGACCCGATGGAAATGTCGACGGTCTGGCAGCAGCTGATCGGCGAACAGGAAGCGAGCGCCCGCTATCGCGGCAAACCGCGCAACCGCGGCTATTCCTTCTTCGCCACTCACCCGGCGAGCGAGGCGCGCATGGTCGACCTTAAGGCCGACGCGGTCGAATTGCGGGTGCCGGGCAAGCCCTACCAGAACTACCGCGACCGATACCTGGCGACGATCGGTCCGATCCGCCCGATGCTGCTCGACGACCAGGTGAAATTGAACGACCCGGGCGCCAGCGAATATCTGATCGAGACTTTGGCGCTCGACGGCTGGAACGGTCTGCTTCGCTTCTACGAGGGCGAGGTGTGGCGGTTACGCAACCGCGTCGCGCTCGGCGACGACGTGCGCGCTGCGCAGAGCTACGCCGCCGCCGTCGCTTACCCCGACGCGCCGGCCGACGCCTGGCGGTGGCACGGCATCTCGCTGCTCAAGCAAGGCCGCAGGGACGAAGCGAAAGCGGCGTTCGCGCGCTACCTGACGATGAAGCCCGATGCGCCGGATGCCGCCTGGGTCCGGCAGATGGTCGGCTAAGGAGGCAATCGAAGTGCGTATTTCCAAATTGGCGCTCGCCCTGCCGGCTGTCCTGTTGTCCGCATGCTCCAGCCTCGGTGGCGGCGACGAGTTCGGCATCAGCCCTTATTCGCTGGTCACCGTTCACCCGGTGAGCGTTGGCGACGGGAGCCTGGTGGTTGCTCCGCCGCGGCCGTGGAACCGGCATCGCGCCGGCTTCTTCGAGGACATTCGCGTGGTCGAAGACTGGACGCTGGACGGTCCGCTGCTCGACGGGATCAGCTTCGTCTCGGGCCTCAACAGCGGCCATTACCTGATCCGCCAGCGCAAGACGGCCGACCAGCAGGTGCCCAAGTTCCGTGCTGAAATGACTCCGCCGGAGATCGCGGCGATGCTCGAGAGCCTCTATCGCGTGCGCGGCGGAGCGGTCGATTTTCGCACTTTGTCGCTGCAGCCGCGGCCGTTCCTCGGCACCAACGGTTTCCAGCTCGACTATCAGCACCTCGACAGTGACGAGCTGTGGCGTCAGGGCCGCGCGGTCGGCGCGGTGATCAACGGCAAGCTCTATCTGATCCTCTTCGACGCGGCGAAGTCGCATTATTACGATGCGACGCTGCCCGACTTCGAGGCGATCGTCGCCTCGGCGCGGCTGCGCTAGCCGGTCGGCGAGATCGGTCCCGGCGGTGCCGGGGCAGGCTGCGGCGCCGGCACGTCGACATCGGGCCGTACCGGCGGAGTTTCGGCGGGCGGCTGAGCCGGGGTGACGGGCTGCGCCGGGGTAGCGGGCGGCTGCTGGGGTTCTGGCTGTTGCATCAAGGGCTCTTCCGAAGGGCCGAACGCCCCTGAGCACAGTCGGTTGCCGCTGCTGCGCCTTGCCCAACCGGCCCCGCCTGTTATAGGCCGCGCTCCTTTGAGGCAGCCGCGCGCGCGTGGCGGAATTGGTAGACGCGCTGGATTTAGGTTCCAGTATCGCAAGATGTGGGGGTTCGAGTCCCTCCGCGCGCACCATTTTCGCGCACAGGACATCCAGGCGATGTCCGAGCACGGAAAATCGCCGCAGGCCATGAACTTTTTGGGACGTTGGACACGTGAGTATCAAGACCGTCGAGACGCAGAACGAGCGCCTCAA
The DNA here is from genome assembly GCA_036523615.1 of Sphingomicrobium sp. Taxonomy (GTDB): domain Bacteria; phylum Pseudomonadota; class Alphaproteobacteria; order Sphingomonadales; family Sphingomonadaceae; genus Sphingomicrobium. The sequence goes on along the minus strand of DATDDW010000100.1, from coordinate 796 downwards.
GCGCGCCTTCATGCTGACCATCCCCGCCAAGGACATCGAGGCGCGGGTCGACCAGGAAGTGAAGCGGATCGCGCCGCAGGTGCGGATGCCCGGCTTCCGTCCCGGCAAGGTGCCGCCCAACCTCATCAAGAAGATGCACGGCGAGGCGCTTCAACACGATGCGCTGCAGAACGCGGTCAACGAAGGCGTGCAGCAGCTGCTCAAGGAGCAGAACGTCCGCCCGGCGCTGCAGCCGGCCGTGGAGCTCGACGACCAATATGAGCCGGGCAAGGACGCCGAAGTCCATGTCAGCCTCGAGGCTTTGCCCGAGGTGCCGGCGCCGCAGATCGACGATCTCCAGCTCGAGCGGCTGACCGTCGAGGCCGACGAGGCTGCGGTGGATGAGCAGCTGGCGCGGCTCGCCGGCCAGAGCAAGCGCTGGGAAGACGCCCCCAAGAAGCACGCCGCCGCGCTCGGCGATCTCGTCGTCATCGACTTCGAGGGGAAGATCGGCGGCAAGCCGTTCGAAGGGGGCAAGGGCGAGGACAATTCGGTCGAGCTCGGCTCTGGGCGGTTGATCCCCGGGTTCGAGGAGCAGCTCGTCGGCGCCAAGAGCGGCGACAAGCGGGAGGTGAGCGTCACCTTCCCGGGCGACTATCCCGTCGCCGAGCTAAAGGGCAAAGAGGCCAAGTTCGACGTGAAGGTGAAGGCGGTGCGGACGGCCGGCGAGAGCAAGCTCGACGACGACTTCGCCAAGTCGCTGGGGCTCAAGGGCCTCGACGACTTGAAGACGCTGATCCGCGACCAGCAGAGCCAG
>DATDDW010000099.1:0-6085 GCA_036523615.1 Sphingomicrobium sp. | reverse complement strand
ACTCACGCGGCATTGCTGGATCAGGCTTGCGCCCATTGTCCAATATTCCCCACTGCTGCCTCCCGTAGGAGTCTGGGCCGTGTCTCAGTCCCAGTGTGGCTGATCATCCTCTCAGACCAGCTACGGATCGTCGCCTTGGTGGGCCTTTACCCCACCAACTAGCTAATCCGACGCGGGCTCATCCTCAGGCGATAAATCTTTGGACCGAAGTCATTATACGGTATTAGCTCAAGTTTCCCTGAGTTATTCCGTACCTGAGGGCAGATTCCCACGCGTTACGCACCCGTGCGCCACTATCCCCGAAGGGATCGTTCGACTTGCATGTGTTAGGCATGCCGCCAGCGTTCGTTCTGAGCCAGAATCAAACTCTCAAGTTGATGTACGACTTGGAACCCGAGGGAATACTCGAGGACCAGGCCGGCATCTCCGGGAGCCGTTCCTGCACAAAATCACAAACTGGTGTGTTTGCGTTTCGAGACATATGAGCTCCGCGCCGAAGCTAAAGCTTCAGCGGGATCCATAAGGAACGGCTTAAATTTGCCGATCGGCCGATACCCAGAGGTTATCGGTGACCGGGCCGCCGCCCACATGTCCCTTCATCTAAACCGACAATGTCAAAGAGCCGACGCGCATCCTCCCCCGGTTCGATTGCTCCGGGCATCGGTTACACCGACTAAGAAGAGGCGCGAAAACGAACCCGACCCCGGTTGAGGCCGCGTCCGCTTTGCTGGAGGCGCATATATGTGCGCCCATAACATGCGTCAACCCGAGATTTTGCAATAATGTTGCAGCCTGTCGGCGAGATGCCCCGGAACGCCGCTACGGCGCCGTCGACAATATCCAAGATAAGAGGTGGAAGCCCTGGTTCAAGAGCCTAAGCACTTGATTTCACGAAGATTTCGTCAGGCGCTCTGGATGTACTCGCGCATCGCCTGGGCCTCGGCCTCGATCCGCTCCATCCGGTACTTCACCAGGTCGCCGATGGAGACGATGCCGAGAATGCGGCCATGCTCGACCACCGGCAGATGGCGGATCCGGCGCTGGGTCATCAGCGCCAGCGCGGCGAGCACATCGGTATCGGGATCGGCGGTGATCGCCGGCGAACTCATCACCCGGCTGACCGGCCAGTCGAGCACTTCCGCGCCATGGTCGCGCAGGCAATAGATGACGTCGCGCTCGGACATGATGCCGGTGATCCGTTCGCCCTCGACTACCGGAAGCGCGCCGATGCGCTTCTCGCCGAGGCGCCGGACGGCATCGAACAGTCGCGCGTCGGCCGTGACCGTTTCGACATTGCTGCCCTTGCCGCGAAGCACCGCTGCGATGGTCATGGCGCTCTCCTCCGTGACTCGCTGCCCTCGGCTTGATCCTCCCACTTCGCGCGGCCAAAGGGAAGGGCGCGAAGGAGTGACCACCCAATGAATGACCTCGAGCGGGTGCCGATCCTGCGCGTGATGCCGGGTCCCGGCGACATCAATGCCAACGGGCACATCTTCGGCGGCTGGGTGCTGAGCCAGATGGATATTGCGGCGGGCATCGTCGCGTCGCGGCGAGCGCGGGGACCGGTCGCGACCGTGGCAATCGAAGCGATGAAGTTCCTCGCGCCCATTCACCTGCGAGACCTCATCTCGGTCTACGCTGAGGTCGAAAGGGTCGGCCGCACGTCGATGGGCGTGGCGATCGAAGTCGTCGCGCATCGCGACCTCGGAGCGACCGAGGTCAAGGTGACCGAAGGGCTGTTTACGTTCGTCGCGCTGGACGCGGACAACCGCCCGCGTCCCGTCGACCCGAGCTAGGCGGCGGGCGCGATCTCGTCGTCGCCGTCGGCGGGACGGCTGGCGCGAGTCCGGCGGCGCGGGCGGCGCGGCTCTTCCTCGGCACTCTGTTCCGCCTCTTCGCGACCGATCGCCGGGGGAAGCACGTCGAACGGAATGGTCTCGCCGCCGTTCATCTGCTCGGTCTCGGCGTCAGGCTCGGGCGTGCGCTCGCGCGCGGCCCGCTCTTCGCCGTCGCCGCGCCGCGGCCGGTCACGCCGCGAGTAGCGGTCGTCGCGATCGCCGCGCTCCTGGCGCTCGTGCCGCTGCGGACGGTCATCACCGCCGTCAGCCTCCGCCTCGACGAGCTCGTCTTCGCCCTCGTCCTCGGCATCGTCGCCGCGCTGACGGCGCTGATCCTCGAAGCGGGCACGGTTTTCGCTCAGCACGCGGAAATAATGGTCGGCGTACTGCAGATAATATTCGGTCTGGACGCGGTCGCCCGAAAGCTGCGCATCGCGCGCCATGCTCTTGTATTTCTCCAAGAGCTGGGCGGCGTTGCCGCGCTGCCTATTGTCCTGGCGGTTGCCCGGCTGTCCGCCGAGATTCTGCCCCCGCTGCCCACCGCGACCGCGCCTGCGGCCGCCCTGACGATTGTTGATCAAATGCCTACGTCCTTACGCCGTTAGCTAGCCCCTTGGGCCCTCAGGCAGGCAAAGCTGGCGTATCTGCGCCGGCTCTGACCCTCTCGTTCCGGTCTGCGCTTAAGGAGCGCGAAATGAACGGCCGATTGCGTCGGGGGTGGAGCAGGCTGGCTCAGCTTTCCCAAGGGAGCGCGCCTGGTCCTGAGCACCGATGTAGTGCCCAAGGCGCCTAATGCCAAGCGATTTTCGCTCAAGCGCTGGTTAAGAGCACCGCGCGCGGCCGCCCCGCAAGGTCGTTGGCGACGCGGGCCCGAAGGCCGTTGCGCTCGAGCAAAGGGGTCACCGCCTCGGCCTGGTCGAAGCCGATCTCGATCGCCGCCAGGCCGCCCGGGTTGAGCAGCCGCGGCAGCTGCGGGCCAAGGACGCGGTAAGCGTCGAGGCCTTCCTTGCCGGCGAACAGCGCCTCGTCCGGCTCGAATTCGCGCACGCCGCGATCGACCGGCGCATCCTCGGGCACATAAGGCGGATTGCAAAGGATCAGGTCGAAAGTCTCGAGTAGTCCGTCCGCCCAATTGCCCTGGCTGAGCTTCACTCGACCTTCAAAGCCGAGGCGCCGCGCATTGGCCGCGGCATAGGACAAAGCCTGGCGCGAGACGTCGACGCCGAGGCCAGTCGCTTTGCCCCAGATGTCGAGGGCGGCGAGCAGCAGCGTGCCGGGCCCGGTGCCGAGGTCGAGAATGCGGGCCGGACCCGGCGTTCCGTTGAAATGCTCGATCGCCGAGGAGATCAGCACCTCGCTGTCGGGCCGCGGGACAAGCACCCCGGGCCCGACGTGAAGCTCGATGTCCCAGAAGGCGCGGCGCCCGGTAATGTAGGCGACCGGCTCGCCCGACGAGCGGCGCTCGACCATCTTCCAGAAGCGTTCGGGCACCTTGCGGTCGGGCGGCGAGAGGATCAGCCGGTCGGGGCCGATGTGCAGCGCCTCGGCCATCAGCAGCTCGGCATCGAGCCGCGGCGAATCGCTGGTCTTGTCCAACTGGTGCGTCGCTTCATCGAGCGCGCGCGCGATTGCCTTCACGCATCCTCCAAACCGGCGAGGCGTTCGGCTTCGTCCTCCGCGACCAGCGCATCAATAATGTCGGTTAGTCCGGGGCCTTCGAGCACCTCATCGAGCTTGTGCAGCGTCAGGTTGATGCGGTGGTCGGTCACGCGCCCCTGCGGGAAATTGTAGGTGCGGATCCGCTCCGACCGGTCGCCCGAGCCGACCATCGACTTGCGCGCCCCCGCGCGCTCGCTGGCGAGGCGCTCGCGCTCCATCTCGAACAGACGGGTGCGCAGCACCTTCAGCGCCTTGGCCTTGTTCTTGTGCTGCGATTTCTCGTCCTGCTGAATGACCACGAGGCCGGTCGGCAGGTGAGTGATGCGCACCGCGCTGTCGGTGGTGTTGACCGACTGGCCGCCAGGGCCGGACGAGCGATAGACGTCGATACGCAAGTCCTTGTCGTCGATCTGGACGTCGACGTCCTCGGCCTCGGGGAGGACGGCGACCGTCGCGGCCGACGTATGGATGCGGCCGCCGCTCTCGGTCACCGGCACGCGCTGGACGCGGTGGACTCCGCTTTCGAACTTTAGGCGGGCGAAGACACCGCGGCCGCTGATCGACGCAATCGCTTCCTTGTAGCCGCCGAGCTCCGAGGCAGACGCGCTGATCAGCTCGAAGCGCCAGCCCTGCGCCTCGGCGAAACGCTGGTACATGCGCAGGAGGTCGGCAGCGAACAGCGCCGCTTCGTCGCCGCCGGTGCCGGCCCGGACCTCGAGCATCGCGGCGCGATCGTCGGCGGCGTCGCGGGGGAGCAGCTGGACCGCGAGCGCCCGCTCGGCGTGCGGCAGCTTGTGGCGGATCTCGTCAGCCTCGGCCGCGGCCATTTCCTTGAGTTCGGCCTCGGCCGCCGGATCGGCGAGCATGCCGTTCAGCACCTCGAGCTCGGCGCGGAGGCGCCGCACCTCGCGTGCCGCGGCCGCGACCGGTTCGATCGCGGCATAGTCCTTTGACAGGCGGACGAACTCGTCAGGCGCGAGGTCGGCCCGCGCCATCGCTTCGGTAAGCTCGTGCTTGCGCGCTTCGATCGACGCGATCCGCTCCGACGAGATCTGGGTCATGCGCCGAGCGCTTGCGCGATCAGGTCGAGCGAGACGGCCTTCTGCTCGCCGCTCGCAAGGTCCTTGAGCTGCGCCTCGCCGCGGTCGAGCTCGTCGTCGCCGAGGATCAGCGCGTAGGCGGCCCCAACGGCATTGGCCCGGCTGAGGCGCTTCTTCATATTGCCGCGATAGGCCATGTCGGCGGCAACGCCCTGGCGGCGAAGACCGGCGAGGAGGCTGAGCGCGGCATGCTCGGCCCGCTCGCCCAGCGGCACCAGAACGACGCTCGGCCGCTCGGGCTGGGGCGCGTCGATCATCATCGCGAGGCGTTCGATCCCCGCGGCCCAGCCGACCGCCGGGGTATGCGGGCCGCCGAGCGCTTCGATCAGCCCGTCGTAGCGGCCGCCGGCGATTACCGTGCCTTGCGCGCCGAGCTGGTCGGTCATGAACTCGAACGCCGTGTGGCGATAATAGTCGAGGCCGCGCACGAGGCGCGGCGCACGCTCCCAGGCGATCCCGGCAGCGTCGAGGCCGGCGGTCACCGCGCCGAAGAAATCGGCCGCTGCGGCGGTCAGGAAGTCGTCAATCGTCGGTGCGCTGTCGACGACGGGCCAGTCCTCGTGCGCCTTGCTGTCGAGGATGCGTAAGGGGTTGCGCTCGAGTCGCGCCTTGCTGTCTTCGCTGAGGGTCCCAGCGTGCTGGCGGAAATGCTCATACAACGCGTCGCGCCAAGCGGCCCGCGTCTCAGGGTCACCAAGCGTATTGAGCTTCAGGACCGTGCCGCTGATCCCCAGCTCCTTGAGCAACTGATCGGCGAGGGCGAGCAGCTCGACGTCGGCCTGCGGCTCGGCGGCGCCGATGATCTCGGCGTCGAGCTGGTGGAACTCGCGGAAGCGGCCCTTTTGCGGGCGTTCGTAACGGAACGCCGAGCCCGATGTCGCCACCTTCAATGGCGCATGCTGCTGCCAGCCTTCGCTTAAAAAGGCGCGGCAGATGCCGGCGGTGAATTCGGGGCGAAGCGTGATCGATTCCCCGCCGCGGTCCTCGAAGCTGTACATCTCCTTCGAGACGACGTCGGTGGTCTCGCCGATGGTGCGCGCGAACACCGCGGTCTGCTCGATGGTCGGCACCTCGACCCGGCGGAAACCGTAAAGCCGGCGCACGCGATCGAACGCGGCGACCACGGCGGCGAGGCGGTCGGCGTCTTCTCCGAGAAGGCTTTGCGTGCCCCGGACGGGCTGAACCGGCGTCATTGCCCGGCGGCTAAAGCATAAATTTGGGAATTGGCAAAAGCTTGTCGTGCGCCCTCAAGGCTGCTGCGACTGCCGCTCTTCGAATTTCTGCAGCTGCTGCTTGTAGAAGCTCTTGGGCAGGAACTGCTTGCGCAGCGTCAGCATAAACGTGCGCCCGAGCGGGTCGAGCATGCTCGGTTCGTAGCCGACCGGAACCACGCCCGCGCCATTGTGCACCCGCGGACGCGCATTGAGAATATTGCCCACTTCGAAGCGGGCCGAGGCTCCGCGCAGCCACGGCACGCGCGAGACGATC
>DATDDW010000098.1:0-5362 GCA_036523615.1 Sphingomicrobium sp. | reverse complement strand
CACCTGCGCACTTAGCGGAAAGCGGTTCGCAGGGGCGGGAGCCTTCAAATCGGGGGGCGTTGCATTGCGCAAGCTGGGCATCATCGGCGGCACGAGCTGGAACTCGACCGCGCTCTATTACGAGCACATCAACCGCGGCGTGGCGCACCGCCTCGGCGGGCTGCACAGCGCGGCATTGTGCATCGAGAGTCTGGACCTCGCGCCTTATGCGGCGATGGAGCTTTCGGGCGACTGGGACGGCGTTGCCAAGGTCACGATTGATGCCGCGAAGCGCCTGCAGGCGAGCGGCGCCGAAGGGATCATCATCACCTCCAACACCGGCCACAAGGTCTATGAGGCGGTCGCGGCCAACGTGCGGGTGCCGATGCTGCACATCGGCGACGCGGTTGGCGATAAGCTCGTCGCTGACAAGCGCACCCGTGTCGCGCTGATCGGCACGCGCTTCACCATGACCGAGCCGCACGTCCGCAGCCGCCTCGAATCGCGCGGCATCACGCTGGCGCCGATCAGCGGGCCATGGATGCAGGAGGTCGACCGGATCATCTTCGACGAGCTCGCCGCGGGCCGCGTCGTCCGCGACAGCCAGCGCAAGTTGAAGACCCTGATCACCGAGCTGTCCAAGCAGAAGGTGCAGGCAGTCGTGCTCGGCTGCACCGAGCTGGTGATGGCCGTCGACACCAGGGCCAACGTGATCCCGGTCTACGACACGACCGCGATCCATGCCCGCGCCTGCGTCGAATGGATGCTCGCCGAGGAAGAAGAGGCCCGCGCCGCGGCCTGATCAGACGCGGCTGAGGATCCGCCGGACGCCGGCGAGCGGCGCAAATCCGTTCGTATAGTAATCGAACAGCAGCAGCTCGCCGCGCCGGTTCAGCGTATGCGGGCCGCGGACCCTGTCGAATCGCGCTTCGCGGGCCGCTTCTTCGGCATAGTGCATGGGATCCGGTCGTCGCGGCAGGCGCGGAGCAGCGCCTCGCGTTGCCAGCGTGAGATGTGGCCATCGGTGAGAACCGCGATTCGCATGTGGGCGTCGGCTTAAACGAGGCCGTTCGCCTGCGCCAACCGCCCCTCGTCACTGGGCCGGTCTGCGCCTAAATCATGGGGATGGACCGAACTCCGGCTGACCGTCCTGACCACCCGCGAGCCGCCGAGCGCTTCAACGAGGAGCAGGCGACCTATGCCGTGCGCGGCGCCGACCAGCCCGACCTCGAGAAGGGCGTGGCCGCAATCCGCGAGGTGTGGAAGACGCTGCCCTCGCGCCCCGGCGTCTATCGGATGCAGGATGCGCGCGGCGACGTGCTCTACGTCGGCAAGGCGCGAGTGCTGAAGAACCGCGTCACCAGCTACACCCAGGTTGCCAAGCTGCCTAAGCGGCTGCAGCGAATGGTCGCGCAGACGCGCTCCATGACCATCGTGACGACGCGGACCGAGGCCGAGGCGCTGCTCCTGGAGGCGCAGCTGATCAAGCGCTTCCGCCCGCCCTACAACGTGCTGCTGCGCGACGACAAAAGCTTCCCCTTCATCATGCTGCGCGAAGATCATGCTTTCCCGCGGATCCAAAAGCATCGCGGCGCGAGGCGCATCAAGAAGGCGCATTATTATGGGCCGTTCGCAAGCGCCGGATCGGTTACTCGAACGCTTAACGCGCTGCAGAAGCTGTTCCTGCTAAGAAGCTGTTCCGACAGTTTTTTCGAGAACCGCTCGCGGCCTTGCCTGCTATTCCAGATCAAGCGCTGCTCGGCCCCGTGCGTCGGCCGCATCAGTGAGGAAGATTACGCCGAGCTGGTCGAGGACGCCAAGGCTTTCCTCGCCGGCCGCTCAACCAACGTGCAGGGGCGGCTGTCGAAGTCCATGGCCGAGGCCGCGGAGCGGCAGGATTATGAGCTCGCCGCCGTCTACCGCGACCGGCTGCGGGCGCTGACCTACATCCAGGGCAGCCAGACGGTTCATGCCGAAGGCTTGGGCGACGCCGACGTGTTCGCGCTGGCGTGCAAGGCGGAGACGATGTCGATCCAGGCCTTCTTCATTCGCGGCGGGCAGAATTGGGGTCACCACGCCTTCTTCCCGGCGCATACTAACGACGTTCCGGAAGCCGAGGTATTGTCGAGCTTTTTGGCGCAGTTCTACGAGGACATGCCGCCGCCGCGGCGAATCTTCGTCGATCGCGAACTTCCTGATCGCGCGCTATTGGAAGAAGCGCTGTGTGCACGCGCCGACCGCAAAGTTTCGATCGAGATCCCGCAGCGCGGCGCCCGCCGCAAGCTCCTGGAGCAGGCGCGGCGCAATGCCGAGGAAGCGCTCGAGCGGCGGCTGGCGGAGACGACGACCCAGGGGAAGATCCTGCGCGAACTCGCCGAACTCTTCGAACTCCCCGAACTCCCCAAGCGAATTGAGGTCTACGACAACAGCCACATCATGGGGACGGATGCGACGGGCGCGATGATCGTCGCTGGGGCAGAGGGTTTTAGGAAGAACAGCTACCGGAAGTTCAACATCAAGCGGGTGGGGACGCAGCCTGGCGACGATTTCGCGATGATGCGCGAAGTTCTCGAGCGGCGCTTCGCCCGCCTGGAGAAGGAAGATCCTGACCGGCAAAGCGGCGAATGGCCCGACCTCATCCTGATCGACGGCGGCAAGGGCCAGGTCTCGGCCGTGTGCGAAGTGATGGAGGACATGGGCGTCCACGACGTGCCGGTCGTTGGGGTCGCCAAGGGGCCGCATCACGGGCGCGAGGGGAGGGAGGTGTTCCATCTGCCCGGCGGGCGCGAGATCACGCTGCCGCCCAACTCGGCTTTATTGTTCTATCTCCAGCGGTTGCGCGACGAAGCTCACAGGTTTGCGATCGGTACGCACCGCGCCAAGCGGGCGAAGAGCCTGACCACCTCGACGCTCGACGAGGTCCCCGGAATCGGCCCCAACCGCAAGCGGGCGCTGCTGATGCACTTCGGCACCGCGCGGGCGGTCAAAGGCGCCGCGCTCGACGACCTTGAGAAGGCGCCGGGCATCAGCAAGGCGATCGCGCGCCAGCTCTACGATTATTTCCATCCGCGCGGATGAGGGTCGAGAGCAAGGCGATCGTCTGCGCGCTGCGCAGCCACGGCGAGCACGGCGCCGTGGTGCGCCTGATGACGCCGGAAAGTGGCCTTGTCGCCGCTTACGTGCGCGGCGCCCGTGGTCGGCGGATGCGCCCGGTGCTGATCGCCGGCAACGCGGTCCAGGCGCAGCTATCGGCACGCACCGAGGCGCAGCTGCCGCAGGCGACGGTCGAGCTGGTCCACAGCCGCGGGCCGCTGCTGTCCGAGCCGCTGCCGGCGGCGGCGATCGAATGGGTGACGACACTGACGGCTGCAGGCCTTCCCGAAGGCCAGCCGTACCCGCGCCTCTATGAAGCGCTCGAGGGCTTGCTCGACGCGATCGAGGCGGCGCCGTCGGCGGCGGGCTGGGGCGCTGCGCTGGTCCGCTACGAGCTGCTGCTGCTTGCCGAGCTCGGATTCGGGCTCGATCTCGAGCGCTGCGCGGTCAGTGGCAGCAACGACAACCTCGTCGCAGTGAGCCCCAGGTCGGGCCGCGCGGTCAGCGCCGCCGAAGCCGAGCCTTATGCGGGAAACCTGCTGCCGCTCCCGCCTTTCGTTCGCGAAGGCGGGCAGGCCGACTGGAGCGAGATCGCTCAAGGGCTGGAGCTTACCGGGCACTTCCTGAGCCGCGATATCCTCGCCGACCGGTCGAAGCCGCTGATCGAGGCGCGGGCGCGGCTCGTCGACCGGTTGCGCCGCGCCGGTGGACTCGCCTAGGTGAAAGGCGTGACGACCGACGCTCTTGCCATGCTCTTTCCCAATGTCGCCGTGACTCGCGGGATCGCGGTGCGCGTGGCGGTGAGCTTTCTGACCGAGCAGTCTGACCCTAATTCGAACCGCTGGTTTTGGTCCTATCATGTGCGGATCGAGAATGGCTCGGACGTCGCCGTCCAGCTGCTGTCGCGCAGCTGGACGATCGTCGACGGCCGCGGCACCGTGCATGAGGTCGTCGGCGAAGGCGTCGTCGGCGAAATGCCGCTGATCGCTCCTGGTGCGAGCTTCGATTATGTCTCGGGCTGTCCGCTCGACACGCCCGACGGCGCGATGAGCGGCAGCTACCGCATGGTCGACGAGGACGGGTCGGCGTTCGACGTCGAAATCCCGCGCTTCCAACTGCTCAGCGCCTGATCGTCCGCGTGCCGACGCGCGGGCGCATCATCCTTGCCGCGAATAGCGCCTGGAACATCGCCAACTTTCGCGGCGGCCTCGTCCAGGCGCTTGCAGCAAACGGCTATGATCCGGTCGTGGTCGCGCCGGCCGATGCCGATTCCGTCGAGCAGCGGCTCGCCGAATTGCCGATTGAGCGCGTGCCGGTGCGCGTCCAGAGGTCGGGGCTCAACGTGCTCGCCGACTTTCGCCTGCTGCTGAGCTACCGGCGGATCCTGAAGCAGACGCAGGCTGCGGCGTTCCTGGGCTTCACGATCAAGCCCAACATCTACGGCTGTCTCGCCGCCCGGTCGCTCGGCATTCCGGCGCTCGCCAATATCAGCGGGCTTGGCACGGTGTTCATCAAGCCGGGTCCGCTGCTCTTGCTGGTGACGCGCCTCTACCGCGCCGCATTCAGGCGGGCCGCGGTGGTGTTCTTCCAGAACCCCGACGATCGCTCGCTGTTCGTCGAGCGGCGCATCGTTCGTGCTGAGCAGGCGGCGCTGCTGCCCGGTTCCGGCATCGATCTCGAGCGGTTCACACCCGTTCCGATGCCGAGCGGCCCTCTGACGTTCCTGCTCATCGCGCGCGTGCTGGCGGACAAGGGCGTGCGTGAGTTCGTCGAGGCCGCGCGATTGCTCCGGCCCAGCTTGCCCGATGCGCGGTTCCAGCTGCTTGGGCCGATCGACCATGAGAACCGCACGGCAATCCCGCTCGCCGAGGTTCAATCGTGGGTTGATGAGGGGACGATCGAATATCTCGGCGAGACCGGCGATGTGCGCCCGTTCATCGAAAAAGCGTCGGCGGTGGTGTTGCCCTCCTATCGCGAGGGGCTCCCGCGGTCTCTGCTCGAAGGTGCCGCGATGGGCCGTCCGCTGGTCGCGACCGACGTTCCCGGCTGCCGCGAAGTGGTCGCGGAGGGCGTGAATGGTTTCCTGTGCGCGGCGCGCGATGCAGGGTCGCTTGCCGAGGCGATGCGGCGCTTCGCCGACTTGCGAGTTGAGCAGCAGCGAGCCATGGGCGCCGCTGCCCGGGCAAAGGTTCAGGACCGGTTTAACGAGGAGTTCGTAGTCCGCGCCTATCTCGATGCGCTAGCTGGCCTGGATACGGTTCGCCACTAAGGAAGCGATGTTCAATCTATC
>DATDDW010000097.1:0-2081 GCA_036523615.1 Sphingomicrobium sp. | reverse complement strand
GGCGGCAGCGACGGCCATGAAGCCGGTGCTGTGCGAGATGGGCGGCAAGAATCCGGCGTTCGTCACTGAGAGCGCCGATCTATCGGTGGCCGCGTCGGGCGTTGCTCGCTCCGCGTTCGGCCTGTCGGGGCAGAAATGCAGCGCCTCGTCCAAGGCCTATGTCGCGCGGAGCATCTTCGACGATTTCCTCGGCGCGTTGACTGAAACCACAGCCAAGTTCGCGGTCGGCGACCCGCGCCGCCGCGACGTCTTCATGGGCCCGGTGATCGACGAGGCTGCGCTCGACCGGTTCAAGAAGGCGAGCGCCGACGCGGCGCGCGACGGCTCGATCGTGACTGGCGGCGAGCAGCTGACCGGCGGCCTGTTCGACCAGGGCCCCTATGTCGCGCCGACGATCGTCACCGGCCTTCCCGCCGACCACCGGATCAACCGCGACGAATTGTTTCTCCCCTTCACCAGCCTGCAGCCCTTCGACGATCTCAACGCTGCGGTCGCCGACGCCAACCGCAGCGACTTCGGCCTCACCGCCGGTATCTTCACTGGAGACCAGAGCGAGCTCGACCGCTTCCTCACCAGCATCGAAGCGGGCGTGCTCTACGCCAACCGCGCCGCCGGAGCGACGACCGGCGCCTGGCCCGGCTTCCAGACCTTCTGCGGCTGGAAGGGGTCGGGCACGACCGGCAAGGGCGGGCTCGGCAGCTGGTACGTGCCGCAGTTCATGCGCGAGCAGAGCCACACGATCTTCGGGCCCGCGTGAACAAGCTCTATCCCTCGCCCAAAGCCGCGCTCGAAGGGCTGCTGTTCGACGGCATGGCGATCATGTCGGGCGGCTTCGGGCTGGTCGGCAATCCCGAAAGCCTGATCCCCGAGATCCGGGCGTCGGGCGTCAAAGATCTCACCGTCATTTCCAACAATGCCGGCGCTGACGGGTTCGGGCTATGGCAGCTGCTGGAGACGCGGCAGATCAGGAAGATGGTCTCGTCCTACGTCGGCGAGAACAAATTGTTCGAGCAGCAATATCTTTCGGGCGAGCTCGACCTCGAGTTCAACCCGCAGGGCACGCTCGCCGAGCGAATCCGCGCCGGCGGCGCCGGCATCCCCGCCTTCTTCACCCGCACCGGCGTCGGCACCATTGTGGCCGAAGGCAAGCCGCACGCCGACTTCGACGGCGAGCAATATGTGCAGGAGCGCTGGCTCCGCGCCGACCTCGCGATCGTCAAGGCGTGGCGCGCGGACAGCGCCGGCAACCTCCAGTTCCGCAAGACCGCGCGCAACTTCAATCCGGTGATGGCGACCGCCGGCAAGGTGACCGTCGCCGAAGCCGAGGAGATCGTCGAGGTCGGCACGATCGATCCCGACTGCGTGCACACCCCGGGCATCTACGTGCAGCGGATCGTCAAGAGCACGGTCAACGAGAAGCGCATCGAGAACATGACCGTGCGCGAGCGTCAGCCATGATCCGCCGCATCATTGCAGCGCTGCTGCTGGTCGCAGGAGCCGCCCACGCGGCGCGCGAGCCGGTGCTCAAGCAGGTCGACCTGCCCCACTCCTACTACTGGCGCGAGCTGTACCTGCCGCAGCTGACGACGGGGCCATCGAGCGCGAGCTTCACGCCCGACGGCAAGGCGCTGGTCTACAGCATGGGCGGATCGCTGTGGCGGCAGGCGATCGGCGCGAGGGAAGCGGTCGAGCTCACCCACCCGCACGCCGCCTACGATTACCAGCCCGATGTCGCGAGCGACGGCAGCAGCGTCGTCTTCGACCGCTACGACGGCAAGGCAATCGAGCTGTGGCGCCTCGACCTGGCGACAGGCCGCGAGCAGCGGCTGACCTCCGGCGGCGCCGTGAATGTCGAGCCGCGACTGTCGCCTGACGGCAAGCGCATCGCCTGGGTGTCGACGCAAGGCACCGGCCACTTCAACCTGTTCGTCGCCGACGTCGCCGCCGACGGGCTCCACAACGGGCACCTCCTGCTCGGCGAGCACAAGAGCAAGATCGACCGCTATTATTATTCGCCGTTCGATCATGCGCTGAACCCGTCATGGACGCCGGACGGCAAGCGCATCCTCTACGTCACCAAC
>DATDDW010000096.1:0-3539 GCA_036523615.1 Sphingomicrobium sp. | reverse complement strand
GCCGGGCCGACATGGCTGTCGGGGAAGACCGAGGCGTAGAATTCGCCGGCCTTGCGCGCTTCGCCTTTGTCGAACCAGACACAGGTGATCAGCTTGTCGCTCATGAATGCTCCTATTCCCCGCCGACGAGCGCGAACTCGGCGCCCTGTGGGTCGGTGCCGATGATGATCCAGTCGCCGGTCGGGACCTGATGCGGGCCCTGCTGGATCGTGCCGCCCTTGGCTTCCGCCGTCTCCTTCGCCTTGGCGATCGAAGGAACCAGGAAATAGTAGCGCCACTTGGGCTCGGCGCCCGGCGCCAGGCCGCACAGCGCGCCGATGCGGGTATCGCCTTGGTCGAGGAAGCGGTACTCGCCCATCTCGCCCATATCCATGAACTCGTCGCTCCCCCAGCCGAACTGCTCGGTGTAGAATTTGCGCGCGGCGACCGGGTCGCTGGTCGACAGTTCGTTCCACGAACAGCGGCCAACCTTGCCGGGCGAAAAGACGTCGCTCTCTTCGTTGTCGCGCCCGGCCGGCGGGATCGGCTTCATCACATAGAAGGGCGCGCCCTGGGGATCGGCGACCATCGCGATCCGTCCGACATCGGGGATATCGCTGACCATCAGGGACTTGCCCCCCGCTGCCTCGATCGAGCTGACCGCCTGGTCGACGTCAGCGACATTGATGTAGCCGAGCCAGATCGGCCGGGCGCCGTGCTGCTGCATCTCGTTGGTGAGGGGAAGCACGCCGCCGGCAAAGCCGCCGCCCGGCGCGCTGATCATGCGATAGCCCTGGTATTCGGTCGCGGGCTCGCCGAAGTCCCAGCCGACCACGGCGTCGTAAAAGGCCTTCGCGCCTTCCGCGTCGGGCGTCATCAGCTCGTACCAGATGAAGCTGCCGCGGGGATTGGGCCGGTTCTCGTTGGCGCTCGCCGGCGCATCTCGAACGTCGGTCATCGTTTGATCTCCATTTTCAAGCTCGAAGCGGCGTCACGCGCTGACGGGGGCCTGGGACTGGATCGGCGGCTGCTCGGCGGTGTCTAGTATCTTCTCGAACCCGCCCCAGAACATGCGCTTGCCGTCGAACAAGCCGCCGCCATGCTGCATGCGCTGATCCTGCATGATCTTCTGCCAGGCCTGGTCTCGGCTGGTCTTGTCGGGCCACTCGATGAACGAAAAGGCGACGGTCTCGCCGTCTTCCGCTTTGACCGCGCGATAGAAGTCGGTGACCTTGCCGTGCGGGACGTCATTGCCCAGCGTTTCGACGACGCGCGTCGCGCCATATTCGCGGAACACTTTGGCGTTTTGGCCGGCAAGCCGGACGTAGTCGTCACGCCTGTCAGTGGGCACGGGGACAACGATCCCGTCGACATAGCTGCCGCCAGGGGCGCCTTCCTCGACCACCGCTTCGAAGCCGCCCATGATCATGCGCTTGCCGTCGAAGGGCATGTTCGCGCCCATCTCTTGCATGCGCGGGTCGCTCATGAACTTCTCGTTCGTCGCGTCGCGCTCGGCCTTCGAGCCATATTCGAAGAAGGAGAAGACGATCTTCTCGTCGGGCTTGGCGTCCACCGCCTTGCGGAAGTCGGTGAGCTTGCCCTCGGGGACGTCGCTCGCCCAGCTCTCGACCATGCGGCCGACGCCGATATCGCGGCACAGAGGCGCGAAGTTGCTCGCATGCTCGGTGTAGGACTGCCTGTTCGCCGCCGGCACCGGCACGATGAAGCCTTCGAAATAGGTCATGCTGCTGCTCCTTATGTGTTCCTGGGATTAACCGGCACTGGGTCCCCCATTCAAAGTGCGGTGCCGATGGCTTCGTGCACAGCGTCGGCACCCCGCTCGGCGGCGGCCGCGTCCATCCACATCAGCTCCCAGATGTGCCCGTCAGGGTCGGCAACGCTGCGGCCGTACATGACGCCATAATCCTGTTTCGGCGCCGGATCAGCAGTACCGCCGGCCGCTACGGCGCGCTCCACGGTCAGGTCGACGCTTTCGCGGCTGTCCGACGACAGGCACAGCAGCACTTCCGAGCCCTGCTTGGCGTCGGCGATCGGCCGCGGCGTGAACTGGGCGAACTTGTCGTGCGTCAGAAGCATCACGTGGATGCTCTCGCTGATCGTCATGCAGGCGGCGGTCTCGTCGGTGAACTTGGGCTCGTTGACCGCGCCCAGCGCCTCGAGGAAGGCGCGCGATTGCTGCAGGTCCGAGACCGGCAGGTTGACGAAGATCATTTGGGTCATGGTGAACTTCCCTCTTTCTCTCTGCGGCGACTCGATTCGCTTGCTTTTTGCCGCCATAAGTTATAAATTGCAACCGTGAAGTTAGAAAAACTAACTAATTCGCGGCAGAAAGAGGAAAAGCGCCGCTACGACGACGCCTGCGGCCTCGCGCATGCGCTCGAGCTCGTTGGCGAACGGTGGGCGATGCTGGTGCTTCGCGAGCTCGCCTATGGCCCGCGCCGCTTCTCGGAGCTGAAAGCCGACCTGCAAGGGATCAGCGCCAACGTGCTCACCCAGCGCCTGACCGAGCTCGAGGCGCGCGGGCTGGTGCGCAAGGTCAAGCTTCCGCCGCCGGCTTCGGTCCAGGTCTATCAAGCGACGCAATGGGGCCTGGAAGTGGTGCCGCTGATTGCTTCGCTCGGCCGTTGGGCGGCGCGCAGCCCGTGGCACAACCCCAACCAGCCGATGAGCCACGTTTCGGTGATCATGTCGCTGCAGACTTTACTCTCGCCCGAGCTCGCCGACGGCCTTCGCGCCTGCATCGGCTTCCGTTTCGGCGACGCCGATTATGTGACGAGCCTTCATGATGGCGTGCTCGACGTGGAGCGGGGCGAACCAACGAATTGCGACGTGGAGTTTATCGGCCCGCCGAGCGCCGTCGCGGGCGTGATCCACGGTGGCGCCCCCCTTGAAACGATCGAGATCAAGGGAGACATGGAGCTCGCAAAGCGTTTTGTGACGCTCTTCCCGCTTCCGCCAAAAGTTGGCTGAACATTGAGGCGCCGGAGCGCTTCCCCTAAGGCGAATCCAATGACCGATCTTCCCAATGTGCAGCCCGAAAGCCGCGCCGAGACGCTGATGGCCTCACCCGACAAAATCGTGAAAGTGCGCGACACGTTCGGCGTCGACTCCGACCTGGAGGTGCCGGCGTTTAGCGAGGCCGACGAGCGCGTCCCCGACCTCGACCCGACCTATGTGTTCGATCCGGACACGACGATGGCGATCTGCGCCGGCTTCGCCAAGAACCGGCGGGTGATGGTCCAGGGCTATCACGGGACCGGCAAGTCGACCCACATCGAGCAGGTCGCGGCGCGGCTCAACTGGCCGATGATCCGCATCAACCTCGATGCGCATATCAGCCGCATCGACCTCGTCGGCCGCGACGCGATCGTCCTTCGCGAAGGCCAGCAGGTCACCGAGTTTCGCGAAGGGCTTCTGCCGTGGGCGCTGCAGCACCCGGTGGCGTTAGTGTTCGACGAATATGACGCGGGACGCCCCGACGTGATGTTCGTGATCCAGCGGGTGCTCGAGGCCGAAGGCAAGCTCACGCTGCTCGACCA
>DATDDW010000095.1:0-8834 GCA_036523615.1 Sphingomicrobium sp. | reverse complement strand
TTGGCACATTGCTTCGCCGGGGGCTGGAGCCGAGCGAGGCTCCGCGCCTACCGGAGCCGGTTGAGCGGCGCTGGGCTCGAGCGTGGGGCGGCCAGGTCCTCGAAGCGGCACGGCGGCAGATCGCCAGCCGGCCGCCGCTTGACCTCAGCTTCGCTGATGATGCGGAAGCGCAGGCCTATGCCGCCGAGCATGGCGGCGTGCCGCTGGCTCCGCGCCATGTGCGGCTGCAAAGCCGCTCCGTCGCCGAGCTTCCCGGCTACGGCGCAGGGCGGTGGTGGGTGCAGGATCTTGCCGCCTCGCTCCCCGCGCGGCTGGTGCCCGCTGGAGCGCGCCAGGTGCTCGACCTGTGCGCGGCGCCGGGCGGCAAGACGATGCAGCTCGCCGCCGCCGGCCACTCGGTGACGGCGCTCGACGCCTCGGAAAGTCGTCTCGGGCGACTGCGCGAGAATCTCGAGCGGACGCACCTCAACGCGGAGCTGATCACCGCCGACGCGCTCACCTGGGAACCTCAGCGCGCCTATGATGCGATATTGCTCGACGCGCCCTGTTCGGCGACCGGGACATTCCGCCGCCACCCCGAAGTGCTTTACCGCGCGCGGCCGCGGGTCATCGCCGAAAGTGCCGACCTGCAGCCGCGGCTGCTCGCTCGCGCCACGCAATGGCTGAAGCCCGGCGGCAGTCTCGTCTATTCCGTCTGTTCGCTCGAGCCCGAAGAAGGCGAGCGCGTCATTGCCGACTTCCTTAGCGGCAATTCCGACGTCGCAATCTCGCCGCCCGAACCCGGCGAACTGCCCGACTTCGTGACGCCATCGCGAGACGGCTGGATCCGCATCCTGCCTGGATTGCTCGAGGCCGAGGGCGGGCTCGACGGCTTCTTCATGGCGCGGCTTGTCCGCACCGCCTGAACCCGTCTAATCGGGCCCATGGACCAGAAGCGCTCCGGGCCGCTGATCGCCCCTTCGATCCTGTCCGCCGATTTCGCCCGTCTCGGCGAGGAAGTCCGCGCGATCGACGAAGCCGGGGCCGACTGGGTGCATGTCGACGTGATGGACGGCCACTTCGTGCCCAACATCACCATCGGTCCCGGTGTAGTGAAGGCGCTCCGGCCGCACACCCACAAGCCGCTCGACGTCCATCTGATGATTTCGCCGGTCGACCCATTCCTCGATGCCTTCGCCGATGCCGGCGCCGACGTGATCACCGTCCATCCCGAGGCGGGGCCGCACCTTCACCGCACCGTTCAGCAGGTGAAATCGCTCGGCAAGAAGGCCGGCGTGTCCTTGAACCCGGCGACGCCAGCCGACGCGCTCGATTTTGTGCTCGACGAGCTCGACCTGGTGCTGGTGATGAGCGTCAATCCCGGGTTCGGCGGGCAGAAGTTCATCTCCAGCCAGCTCAAGAAGATCGAGGCCATTGCGGAGACGATCGCCCGGCGCGGCCTCGACATCGCGCTGGAGGTCGACGGCGGGATCGATGCCGAGACTGCGCCGCAAGCGGTCAGCGCCGGAGCAAGCGTGCTCGTCGCCGGGACCGCGGTGTTCCGCGGCGGCGCCTCCTCTTACGCCAGCAACATCAAGGCGCTCAGGGGCCAAGGATGAGTTCTGGCGGCTCGGTGGCCGAGCGCGAGGTCGTCGAGAAGCTCGCGCGCGGGTCTTTGCTCTCGCGCCTCAAGCGCTCGAAGCAGCCGCTCAAGCTCCTCGCCGTCCCGCGCGACCATGTCGCCGGAGACCGCCAGCGCGGCCAGGCGCTCCTCTCCGGACGCTTCGCCGTCGGCAGCGAGGCCATCGCGCTCAAGAACCTCGACTTCGCCCAAGTCGGCGCGACTGGCGCGCTCGCCGAGCAGCTCCAGGGCTTCGCCTGGCTGCGCGATTTCGCCGCTGCCGCCTCGCGCGAGA
Source organism: Sphingomicrobium sp. (assembly GCA_036523615.1). Taxonomy (GTDB): domain Bacteria; phylum Pseudomonadota; class Alphaproteobacteria; order Sphingomonadales; family Sphingomonadaceae; genus Sphingomicrobium. Next base: position 6,939 of record DATDDW010000095.1, on the reverse strand, counting down.
AAGGCGTGAGAGTCGTCGAGGCGGTGGTCGGGCGCTGGCTGCTCGCCCACGGCACCAAAATTGACGAGGCCTGGGCGCCGCACCTGTGGGGCGAGCGGATCCTCTTCTGGACCGCCTACGCGCCCTACATCCTGTCGAGCGCCGACAGTGGCTATCGCTCGGCGCTGCTCAATACGCTCGCGCGCGGCGCGCGGCACCTCGATTCTAATGCGGAAAAGGAGCGCACCGGCCTCGACCGGATCACCGCCTGGTGTGGCGTCGTCGCCGCCGGCCTGCTCGTGCAAGGCGGCGTGCCGCGCGTCGCCCGCGGCGAAGCCGGGCTCGCCCGCGCCCTTGCCGCGGCGCAGTTTGACGACGGCGGGCTGATCAGCCGCTCGCCCTTCGAGCAGGTGCTTCTGGTCGATCGCCTCGGGCTTCTGCGCGCCTGCTACCAGGCCGCCAAGCAGACGATCCCCGACGGCATCGAAGCCGCGGCGCAAGCGGCGCTCGCCGCATTGCACGGGATCACGCTGGGCGATGGCGCGCTATCGAGCTGGCAGGGCTGCGGGCCCGGCGAATCCGCGCGCCTGACGGCGCTGATCGAAGGCTGCGGACTTCGCGCGCGGCCGCTGCGCCAGGCGCGGGGCTGGGGCTATCAGCGCATGTCGGCGCTGGGCACCGTCCTCGTGCTCGACGCCGCCCCGCCGCCGCCGCAGAAGATGGCCGAGCAGGGCTCGGCCTCGACGCTGGCGTTCGAGCTCAGCGACGGCTCGCAGCGGCTGGTGGTCAATTGCGGCGGACCCGGGCCGCTGCCGACCGGCCTGCCCGACGAGCTCGTCCAGGGGCTGCGCACGACCGCGGCGCACAGCACGTTGGTGCTGGCCGACACCAACTCGACCAACATCCTCGCCGACGGGTCTCTCGGCAAAGGCGTCGAGGACGTGACCATCGACCGCCGCGAGGACAATGACGCGAGCCGGCTCGAGGCGAGCCACGACGGATACGTCCGGGCGTTCGGCCTGATCCACAAGCGCAGCCTGATGCTCGGCAATGACGGCAAGGAATTGCGCGGCGCCGACCAGCTGATCGCCAAGGGGCGCAAGAAGATCCGTGAATCGGCGCCCTACGCGGTGCGCTTCCATTTGGCGCCGGGAGTGGAAGCGACGATCACCGCCGACGGCATGGGCGCGATCCTTCGCTCCAAGGGCGCGCCGCCGTGGAATTTCCGCTGCAGAGGCGGGAATTTGGCGGTGGAAGAAAGCCTGTGGGTCGACGGGCGTGGAATTCCCCAGCGCACAATTCAACTTGTGGTTGTTGGGGAAGTTTCGGCATTGGGCGGGGAAATCGGCTGGCAGTTCCGCCGCACCAGCTAATCCAAGAGGAAGATTGATGACCGACCTTGTCCCAGTTCGTCGGGCGCTCGTTTCGCTTTCAGACAAGAGCGGCCTCGACGAGCTTGCCGCCGGCCTCGCGCGGCACGGGGTCGAGATCGTTTCTACCGGCGGCACTGCGGCCAAGCTGCGCGAGCTCGGCGCGAAGGTGCGCGACATCTCTGACCTCACCGGTTTCCCCGAGATGATGGACGGGCGGGTGAAGACGCTTCACCCGAAAGTCCACGGCGGGCTGCTCGGCGTGCGCGACAACCCCGATCACGCCGCAGCGATGGAGGAGCACGGGATCGCGCCGATCGATCTCGTCATCGTCAACCTCTACCCGTTCCTCAACACGGTCATGAGCGGCGCCGACCGCGACACGATCATTGAGAATATCGACATCGGCGGCCCCTCGATGGTCCGCTCGGCGGCGAAGAACCACGCGCATGTGGCGATCGTCACCGATCCCGCCGATTACCCGGCGCTGATCGAGCAGCTCGACGCGAAGGGAGGGACCACACTCGAATTCCGCAAGAAGCTCGCCGCGAAGGCCTTCGCGCTGACCGCCGAATATGATTCGCTCATCTCGCAATGGTTCGCCTTCGCCGACCAGCAGCAGCGCTGGCCCGAGAGCTGGACCATCTCCTCGAAGCTCAAGATGCCGCTGCGCTACGGCGAGAACCCGCACCAGCAGGCGGCGCTCTACGTGCCGGTCGGCCCGTCGGTCCGCGGCGTGGCCCAGGCCGAACAGGTCCAGGGCAAGGAGCTCAGCTACAACAATTTAAACGACGCCAATGCCGCGCTGGAGCTGGTGAGCGAGTTCCGCGACGCGGAGCCCACGGTCGTAATCGTCAAGCACGCCAATCCTTGCGGCGTCGCCACCCGCGGCGAGCTGCTCGACGCGTGGAAGGAAGCGCTGGCGTGCGACAGCGTCTCTGCGTTCGGCGGGATCGTCGCCACCAACCGCGCGCTCGATGCGGCGACGGCCGAGGCGATCACCGAGATCTTCACCGAGGTCGTCGTCGCGCCCGATTCGGACGACGAGGCCAAGGCGATCTTCGCGCGAAAGAAGAATCTGCGGCTGCTGCTCACCGGCGAGCTGCCCGACCCGCGGCGCGGCGGGCAGACGCTGGCGACGATCACCGGCGGGCTGCTGGTCCAGGACCGTGACAAGGGCATGGTCACGCGCGACGAGCTCAAGTGCGTGACCAAGCGCCAGCCCAGCGATCAGGAGATCGCCGACTGCCTGTTCGCCTGGACGGTCGCCAAGCACGTCAAGTCGAACGCGATCGTCTACGCCAAGGACGGCGTCACTGCGGGAATCGGGGCCGGGCAGATGAACCGCCGCGACAGCGCGCGGATCGCGGGGATGAGAGCGAAGGAAGCGGCCGAGGCGAACCGCTGGCCCGAGCCGCGCACCATCGGCTCAGCGGTGGCTTCGGACGCGTTCTTCCCCTTTGCGGATGGGTTGCTTGCCGCCGCCGAAGCGGGCGCGACCGTCGTGATCCAACCTGGCGGTTCGATCCGCGACGAGGAGGTGATCGCCGCCGCCGACGAGGCCGGCCTCGCCATGCTGTTCACGGGGATGCGGCACTTCCGCCACTGATCTAGACGATGCTGTCCTCGACCTGGTCGCGGGCGAAGGCCGCCTGCTCCGCGTCGCGCAGCTCCTGCACCTCGTCCTTCTTCAAGCGGAAGAGCTCGCGGTCCTCGGGCCCGAAGCCCTTGGTCCACAGAACCGCGCCGAAGGCGGCGAGGATCGCCGGGATGCCGACCACCAGCTGCAGGATTGACGGTAGGAACAATCGCGCGGGCGCTCCGACGACCACGCCTGCCGCCGCCGCCCAGGCGATGCTCCAGCGCCAGCCGGACACCGGCGCGCGCAGCTTCCGCTTCAACAGCCACGACTTGCTGATCGAGGCGAAGCCCAGCGCGACGCACAGCGCGATCGCCGGCCCGGTGGCCTGGAAGGCCTGGGGCAGGCCCTCGGCGCGCATGATCAGGATCAGCCCTGCGGCGAGCGCGGCTTCGAGCGCGAGCATCGCCAGGCTGATGATCATGTTCTGGGTCCGCGCGATGTAGATCAGCGCCGCCTCGCTGACGACGGCGATCGCGGCGATGACTTCGGCGGTGAGGAGGAAAGCGAGCATCGCGGTGCCGCCGGTGAAGCTCGAGCCGACCAGCCCCATCACCGCACGCCCAGGGATGCCGAGCGCGAGCGCAATCCCGACCTGCGCGGCGATGATCCAATAGGTGACCTGGCGCACCTGCTTGGCGATCCCCTCGCAGTCGCCGACCGCGAGGCGCCGCACGATCGCCGGGCCGAGCACCGGCTCGAAGCTGGTCTTGAGCTTGGCCGGGAGCGTCGCGACCTGCTGCGCGGCATAATAGATGCCGACGTAGATCGCCGGCATGAAAGCGCCGAGCACGGCCAGGTCGATACGGCGCGACGCCCATTCGACGGTGTCGGCGGCGGCGAGCGGCGCGTTTCGCACCGCCGTCCTCCAGGCCGTTGTGAGGTCAGGTTTCCAGTCGTGCGGCAGGCCGTAGCAGCGGACCAGCGGGATCAGCGCGGCGACCAGCGCTGCGACCATCGACAGCACGTAGGCGATGATGAGGCCGTCGCCGCGGGTGACCATGATCGGGACGAACGACAGTGCGAGGGCGGCGATGCTGATTACCCACGGCTGGACGATCGAGCGCGACCGCACGGTCGAACCGACGTCGTTGTGATAGGCCAAAGCGGCGAGCGCAATGTCGGTCCAGCTAATCGCCAGCACCGTGATCGCGAGCAGCCGGTCCATGCCTCCGACCGGCGTCGTCGGGTACATCGCCTTGGGGAAGACGATGAGGATCGCCATTCCGATTATCGATCCGACGGCAGCGACCAAGAGGCCGTCGGCGACGATGCACGCCTGCGGCTTCTTCCCGTTGGCCAGCAGTTGGGCGAGCCCGCGCCTCAATCCGAGCGCGGCGATCTGCGCGGCGAACTCGACCGTCAGCACCGCATAAGCGAAGCGACCGAGCGCAGCCGGGCCGTAGATCCGTCCGCCGATGAACAGGAACGGGACCATTCCCGCCAGGCGCAGCACGAAGCCGAAGACGTTGAGCCGGCCGCCGCGCGCCAGCGTCGCCATATCGGCGTCGGGCGCCGGTGCGGCCTCGGCAGCGCGCCGTTCGGCGTCGCTCAATGCGCTTCGCCCCAGTGCGCGCCCCAGCCGACCTCGACGTCGAGCGGCACGTCGAGGTTGAGGCCCGGCTCCGCGGCGCCGGCCATCACGCGCTTGATCACCGCCGCCGCTTCCTCCTCGCGTCCGGCGGGAGCCTCGAACACCAGCTCGTCGTGGACCTGCAGGAGCATCTTGACGTCGCCCAGCCCGGCGTCGGCGAGCGCGCCGTCCATCCGCGCCATCGCCCGCTTGATGAGGTCGGCGGATGTGCCCTGGATCGGGGCGTTGATCGCCGCGCGCTCGGCGCCGGCGCGGATCGACGGGTTGGGCGAGCGGATGTTGGGCTCGAAGTGCGTCTTTCGCCCGAACAAGGTGCGGGTGAAGCCATGTTCGCGGGCAAACGCGAGGGTGCTGTGCATGAAGGCGCGGATGCCGGGGAAGCGCTCGAAATAGCGGTCGATGATCGCTTTACCTTCGTCTTTGGGCACCCCGAGCCGGCCGGCGATGCCCCAGGCGGAGCTGCCATAGAGGATGGCGAAATTGATCGTTTTGGCCTTTCCGCGCGTGTCGCGGTCGACCGTCCCGAACAGCTCCTCGGCGGTGATCGCGTGGATGTCGGCGCCGGCGTTGAACGCCTCCTTGAGCTGCGGAACGTCGGCCATGTGCGCGGCGAGCCGAAGCTCAATCTGGCTGTAGTCCGCCGAGAGGATGACCTTCCCCGGCTCGGCGACGAAGGCATCGCGGATCTTGCGCCCGATCTCGGTGCGAATCGGAATGTTTTGCAAATCGGGGTCGTTCGACGAGAGCCGCCCGGTCTGCGCGCCGGTCAGCGAGAAGCTGGTGTGTACGCGCCCGGTTTCGGGATTGATCTGCGCCTGCAGCGCGTCGGTGTAAGTGCTTTTGAGTTTCGTTAGCTGCCGCCAGTCAAGCACCAGGCGCGCACAGTCCACGCCTTCGGCGGCGAGCCGCTCGAGCTCATTGACGTCGGTCGAATATTGGCCGCTCTTGCCCTTGCGCCCGCCCTTGAGCCCGAGCCGGCCGTAGAGCACTTCGCCGAGCTGCTGCGGGCTGCCGATGGTGAAGGGGCCGCACGCCGCCTCGTAGATCTTCTCCTCGAGCGCCTGGATGTCGCGCGAGAATTCGGCCGAAAGGCGCGCGAGATAGTCGCGATCGACCTTGATCCCGCGCCGCTCCATGCGTCCGATCACACCGACCAGGGGCTTGTCGACCCGCTCATAGACGCGAGCGACATTCTCCTGCGCGAGGCGCGGCTTCAGCCGCAGCCACAAGCGCAGGCAGATGTCGGCGTCCTCGGCAGCATATTCGGTGGCGGGGCCAAGCGCGACCTTGTCGAAGGTGATCTGCTTCGCGCCGCTACCGCAGAGCTGCTTGTAGGGGATGCACTCGTGGCCGAAGTGGAGCTTGGCGAGCTCGTCGAGCCCGTGGCCGAACGAGCGGCCGGCGTCGAGGTCGAAGCTCATCACCATCGTGTCGTCGACCGGCGCGACGGCGATGCCGGCCTTGTCGAACATCACCCAGTCATATTTGAAATTGTGCCCGATCTTGAGGACTGACGGGTCTTCGAGCAGCGGCTTGAGTTTGGCCAACACCAGCGCTTCCGGCAGCTGCTTGGGCGCCTCGGCGAACATGTCGAGCCCGCTGTGCCCGACGGGAATGTAGCAGGCGCGGTTGGGCCCCGTCGCGAGGCTGATGCCGGCGAGCTTGGCGATGATGCAGTCGATGCAGTCGGTTTCGGTGTCGAGCGCGACATAGCCTTGGGCGGCCGCTTCGGCGATCCAGCGGTCGAGCGCCGCTTCGTCGGTGACCGTCTCATATTTCGAGCGGTCGAGCTCGATATTCTCCGGTTCGGCGGGAGCCGTCGCCGGCTTGCGGTCCATTGCCGCCATGGCGTCATTGCGCACGGTCGCGCCGGTCTGCGCCGCACCGCCAGTGCCGCCCATCAGCCGCGCGTGAAGCGTCTTGAACCCTTGGTCTGTGAGGAACTCGGCTAGCGGCTCCTTGGGGATATGCTTGATCTCGAGCGCGTCGAGCGGCTCGGGAAGGTTCGCGTCGCACACCAGCCGCACCAGCTCGCGCGACAGGCGCGCCGCGTCGGCATGGTCGATCAGCGACTGCTTGAGCTTGGGCTTGGTGATCTGGTCGGTCGAGGCGAGCACCGCCTCGAGGTCGCCGAACTGCTGGATCAGCTGGCTCGCGGTCTTCGGGCCGATGCCCGGCACGCCGGGCACGTTGTCGACGCTGTCGCCCATCAGCGCGAGGACGTCGCCGACCTTCTCCGGCGGCACGCCGAATTTCTCCAATACCTCGTACCGCCCGATGCGCCGGTCGTTCATCGTGTCGAGCATGTCGATCCCGGCATCCTCGTCGATCAGCTGCATCAGGTCCTTGTCGGAGCT
>DATDDW010000094.1:0-2372 GCA_036523615.1 Sphingomicrobium sp. | reverse complement strand
AGCCCGAGCGCGATGATCAGGAACAAAAGGATCGGCAGGTAGCCGGCGGCAACGGCAGCCAAGGGAAACTCCAGCGGGCGAAAGACTTGGCGGCGCTTTAGGACAGCGAGTGGGGCCCCGCAACTATCGCAGCGCCCCGGCAATGAGCTTCTGCAGCTTCGAATGGATGGCCGCCGATCCGGCGACATATTCGCGCCGTTCGAACGAGCGGTCGCCGCCACGATAGTCAGTGACGAACCCGCCCGCTTCCTTGACCAGCAGCATGCCCGCGGCGCTGTCCCAGCGGTCGAGATCGTCCTCCCAGAAGCCGTCCATCCGGCCTGCGGCAACCCAGGCGAAATCGAGCGCCGCCGACCCGAAACGGCGAATTCCCGAGACTTGCGGAGCGACCGCGGCATAAATGCTGGCCCAGCCCCCGACGTCGCCGCGGCCGCAATGCGGCATGCCGGTGCCGATGACGCTGTCGGCGAGGTCGCGCCGGGCAGATACACGGAGGCGGGCTTCGTTCAGCCAGGCGCCCCTGCCCTTTTCCGCCCAGAAGCCCTCGTCGGTCAGCGGCTGATAGACGAGGCCATGACTGATCTCGCTGCCGCCGCCGGACTTTTTCTCCTCGACCGCGATCGAGATCGAGAAATGGGGGACGCCGTGGAGAAAGTTCGTCGTCCCGTCCAAGGGGTCGACGATCCACCGCGGCTTATCCGGATTCCCCTCGATTTCGCCTGCTTCTTCGAGCAGCAGTCCCCAATCGGGCCGCGCATTGCGCAATTCTTCGACGATGGTCGCTTCGGCGCGCTTGTCGGCCATCGAGACGAAGTCGGCGGGCCCCTTGCGGCTGACCTGGAGCTGCTCGACCTCGCCGAAGTCGCGCCGCAGGCGCGGCGCCGCCTTGCGCGCGGCGCGGGTCATCACAGTGATCAGGCCGGAATGGGCGACCATCGGCTAGTCCGCCCGGCGGACGTACTCGCGGTTGTAAACGTCGACCACGATCTTCGTGCCCGCAGTGATGTGCGGCGGGACCAGCACCTTCACCCCATTGTCGAGCACGGCGGGCTTGTAGGAGGAGCTCGCGGTCTGCCCCTTCACCACCGCGTCGGCCTCGACGATCGTCGCCTCGACCTGTTGCGGCAGCTCAACCGACACCGGCTTCTCGTTGTACATGTCGAGCTTCACCTGCATCCCGTCCTGCAGGAAGGCGGCCGCGTCGCCGAGCAGGTCCTCGGGGAGCGACACCTGGTCGTAGGTGTCGGTGTCCATGAACACCAGCATGTCGCCGTCGTGATAGAGGAACTGATAGTCCTTGGTGTCGAGCCGCACCCGCTCCACGGTCTCGGCACTGCGGAAGCGGACGTTGGTCTTGCGCCCGTCGATGAGGTTCTTCATCTCGACCTGCATGTAGGCGCCGCCCTTGCCCGGCTGGGTGTGCTGGATCTTCACGGCGCGCCAGATGCCGCCCTCATATTCGATGATGTTGCCGGGACGGATGTCCACGCCGCTGATCTTCATGGATCGCCTGCCTGATTTGAACGGGTTGGAAAGAGCCGCGCCAGCCCCTAGCCGCCCGCCTTTTTCCCGGCAAGCAGCGGATAGGGATTGATCGGCGTGCCGTTCCACCAGCGGTCGTTCGGCCCCATCGTGTTGATGGCGAAGTGGAGGTGCGGGCCGGCGGCGCTGGCATCGCCGGTGTGACCGACCTTGGCGATCACCTGCCCGCGCCTCACCTGCTGCCCCTCGTGCAGCCCCGGCGCGTAGGCGGACAGATGGGCGTAATAAAATTCCCACTTCTGGTCGGGCGAGCGCACGTAGACCGTCGTTCCGCCGCGCACGCTGTTGAACAGTTTCTCGACCGTGCCGTCGGCCGCGGCGATCACCGGTGTGCCTTCGGCGGCCATGATATCGATGGCGTCATGACGTCGCCCGCTGCCGCGCGCCTGGGTGAAGGTGTCGGTGAGCTGCTCGGGCTTCACGCCTACGACCGGGATGGCGAGCCCTGAGGGCGCGACCTGCACCTGCTCGGCAACGACCACCGGCGGCGCCCGCGGCGCCTGGACCGCCACGACATTGCCGCTGCGCTGCACCGACGGCTGCGCCGAGGGCACATAATTGTAGAACCAGATCCAGAAGGCGCTGACGAGAACCGCCGTCACCAGGGCGGCAAACAAAGCTGTAGCGGCGTACTTCAGCGCAACCCTCCTTGATCGGCGTTGTTGAGCTGTAACGATGGAGGAAACGACTGTTTCCCGCCCGGGCGACATCCGCATCGGCTGCTCGGGCTGGGTGTACAAGCACTGGCGCGGGATCTTCTATCCCGAGGGCCTGCCGCAGAAGCGCTGGTTCGAGCGCTATGCGGAAGAATTCGACACGGTCGAAATCAA
>DATDDW010000093.1:0-2927 GCA_036523615.1 Sphingomicrobium sp. | reverse complement strand
AGATGATCGCCGCGTTCCGCACGCAACTGTTGAACCCGACCCAGTCGACGCGCGTGCCGCCGCGCTGGCGCGAGGCATTGCGGTTGCACTGCGCGACGCGCGACGACGGCGGCCGGTATTTGGCGACAAATTTCAGCGCATGCTTCATCGCGTGCCGCTGCGCGCTCATGCAGCGCATCTGCCATTGGCAATTGATACCGATGTTGAGCGCGGCTGCATCGTAGATCGGCGCGCCGACAGGCGTGTTCGGCGGAGTGGAAACAAGGGCCGCAGCCGCGAACGCGAATGCCAGATTCATTTGTCGCACACAGTGGCAAAGGCCTCCTTGCGGAGCAAGAATGGGCGAACAAAGGGAAAGACGATCCTAACCACCAACAAAAAATCAGCGCTAAACGGTTGTTTTAACGACGAAATGCGCATATCGAACGGCCAGTGGAGCAACCGGGAACGGTGGGGGCAGCGCGAAGAGCTTGCTTTTTCACCATTTGCAGGCAGCATCCGCAGTCCTTTCTGGGGAAATGGTTGGAGGGGTACACTCATGCGTTTAGTTAAATGGGCTCTGGCCGGGCTCGCCGCTGTCGTCGGCCTCGCTCCCGCGGCTGTGCCGGCGGGTACGATGCAGCTCGAGCGCTACGGCAACACCTATGCGTATTCGGTCTGCGGCCGGGCATCGCTGCGCGGCAGCGCGCATTGTTTCGCCAAGCTCGTCACCGACGCCCGCGGCAACATACTCGACGGGAAGCCGAACCTGACCGCCCACGCGGTCCCGGCAGGCTTTGGGCCCTCCGACCTGCGCAGCGCCTATAAGGTGAACGGCAGCGGCAGCAGCAGCTACACGATCGCCATCGTCGACGCCTACGGCTACTCGAACGCTGAGAAGGATCTCGGGACCTACCGGAGCACCTACAATCTTCCGGCGTGCACGACCGCGAACGGCTGCTTCAAGAAGGTCGACCAGCGCGGCGGGAGCAACTATCCGCGCAACGACACGGGCTGGGCGCAGGAAACCGCGCTCGACCTCGATATGGCGAGCGCCATGTGCCCGAACTGCCACATCCTCCTGGTTGAGGCGAACACCGCGAGCTATCAGGATCTCGCCGCGGCGGTGAACTACGCCGCTGCTCACGCGAATGCGGTTTCGAACAGCTACGGCGGCAGCGAAAGCGGCAGCAATCCTTACGAGAGCGCCTACATCCATAACGGCATCGCCATCACTGTGAGCTCCGGCGACAGCGGCTATGGCGTGCAGTTCCCCGCTTCGTCGCCGCACGTGACGGCGGTCGGCGGAACGAGCCTCTCCCGTGCGTCGAACGGCCGGGGGTGGAACGAGACCGTGTGGAACGGCGCGGGCAGCGGCTGCAGCACGGTTTACGCGAAGCCGAGCTGGCAGACGGACGGACTGTGCGGAATGCGCACCGTCGCCGACGTTTCGGCCATCGCCGATCCCAACACCGGCGTTGCGGTCTATGGTCCCGTCAGCCGGAGCCGCTCGGGGTGGATGGTCTTTGGCGGCACCAGCGTCGCTGCTCCGCTGATCGCCGGCGTCTATGGCGCCAACGGTGGGACCGCGAGCTACGGCTCCGACCCGTATGGCAACACGACGAGCCTGTTCGACGTGACCAGCGGGAGCAACGGCAGTTGCGGCGGGTCGTACCTGTGCACCGGGACCGGCGGTTACGACGGTCCGACCGGCCTCGGCACGCCGAACGGAACAACCGCTTTCTAAGCGTCACGATAACAAGGCAGGCGCCGCGCGCGAGTTGCGTGGCGCCCGTCTTGTTTGCCAGGCGCCCGCTGTTAAGTCTCAGCATACAGCGGCAGGATTAAAGACGAGCAGGGTTGTTACTGCGCCGAACCGAGTCGGATTGTCCCGTTCTAAGTCACTGCTAAAGCTGGTGTTTAGTCCTGGAATGTGACTCCATCCCAGTTGGACCGGGGATTGGAGGGTGTTCCAATGAAGTATCGTGGATGGGCCGCAGCAGCACTGAGCATCATGCTTGCGGCCGGCGGCACAGCAGCAGCCAACGCCGCCAACGTGATGCAGCTCGAGCGCAGCGGCAACATCTACCATCGCGCAGTTTGCGGCCGCGTCGCGCCGACCGGATCGGCGCTGTGCCACGCGCACGTCGTGACCGACGCAAAGGGCGTCATCATTCCGGGCAGGAAGGTCACCACCAATCTGACCTCCGCGCCTTCGGGCTACGGCCCCGCTGACCTGCGCAGCGCCTACAAGGTGACGAGCAGCGGCAGCAGCGCGACCACGATCGCGATCGTCGACGCTTACGGCTACCCGAACGCCGAGCGCGACCTTGGCGTCTACCGCACGCAATATGGTCTTCCCGCCTGCACCACCGCCAACGGTTGCTTCAAGAAGGTCAATCAGACCGGCGGCACAACCTATCCCGCAATGGACGTGGGCTGGGCGCAGGAGACTGCTCTCGACCTGGAAATGGCGAGCGCGATGTGCCCCAACTGCAAGATCCTGCTCGTCCAGGCGAGCAGTGCCAGCTACAGCGCGCTGGCGACGGCGGAGAACACGGCCGCGCGGCTCGGCGCTCACGCCATCTCCAACAGCTATGGCGGCGGCGAGCAGTACAGCAACTATTACGAGAGCGCCTACAACCACGCCGGCGTGGCGATTACGGCGAGCTCGGGCGACAGCGGCTACGGCCTCGAATTCCCGGCGTCCTCGCCGCATGTGGTCGCCGTCGGCGGAACGAGCCTCAAGCGCGCCTCGACCACCCGTGGTTGGAGCGAAACGGTCTGGGCGGGCGCCGGCAGCGGCTGCAGCACGACCTATGCCAAGCCCGCGTGGCAGAAGGATGCGCTCTGTGGCCGCCGCTCGGTGGCTGACGTGTCGGCCGTCGCTGACCCCTACACAGGCGTCGCCGTGTATGGGCCGACGAGTGCCACCGCCTCGGGCTGGA
>DATDDW010000092.1:0-9081 GCA_036523615.1 Sphingomicrobium sp. | reverse complement strand
TAAAGCAGCTGGACGATTTTGTTGTTCATCGTCCCGCCCGCTTGCGGGTGTGAGTGAAGGATCAGCGCGACGGGCGCTCGCGGGCGGTTGCCGGGGTGGAAACGGCCTTCGAGGCGCCCCTCGGGGCCGGGGAAAATGACTTCGGGCATGGGCGCTTGTTTGCTCGCGTAACGGAAAATCTCGGCACGCCGACGGGTGCACCGCGGCGGCGGGTCCTATATAGGGGCGCCCGTTCATGTGGCAATCGGCAGGAATCCAGCGCTTTTGACCGCCCAGCGCCTCTACCTCGACCATGCGGCGACGACCCCGGTGCTTCCCGAGGCCCGCGCAGCGTTGGCCCGCGGGCTCGACGCCTGGGCAAATCCCAGCTCGCCCCACGCCGAAGGCCGGGCTATGCGCGCGCTGCTCGAGGACGCGCGCTCCACCATCGCCGAGATGCTCGGCTGGCGTCATGACGTCATCTTCACCAGCGGCGCGAGCGAAGCGATCGAGATCGCCGCCAAGCGCGCCCGGATCGCCAGCAGGGCGCATGGGGCGACCGAGCATCCGATCGTCCCCTACGCAATGGGCCCGGAGTCGAGGGTCATCCCCGTCGGCGGCGACGGGTTGGTGGACGAAACTGCGCTTCGCGAGATACTCGCCGAAGGGCCGAAGCTGGTCGCAATCCAGCAGGTGAACAACGAGACGGGCGTGATCCAGCCGTTCGAACGCCTCGCTCCACTGATCCGCGAAGCCGGCTCGCTGCTGCTCGCCGATTGCGCCCAGTCGGCCGGAAAGCTGCCGCTGCCGGATGCGGATTTCATCGCGGCTTGCGGGCACAAGCTTGGCGGGCCCCCGGGCGTCGGCGTGCTTCTCGTGCGCGACCTCACGACGCTCGAGCCGTCGGGAGGCCAGGAAAAGGGCTATCGCCGCGGAACGCCGGACGCGCCCAACGCACTGGCGTTCGCCGCCGCGCTTGCCGCGCGGCCGTACGATCTCGACCGGCTCGCCGAGTTGCGCGCTCGCCTGGAGGCTGGCGTCAAGGAAGCCGGCGGCGTGGTGATTGCGGAAGCGAGCCCGCGCATCCCCACAATCGGCGCCGTTTCGCTCCCCGGAGCCTCGAGCGCCTCGCTGCTCGTCCAATTCGATCTTGCCGGGATTGCGGTTTCGGCGGGAAGCGCCTGTTCATCCGGCGCGATGAAGAGCAGCGACGTTATCGCGGCCATGGGCGTTCCCGCCGACGTCGCCGCAGGCTTCCTCAGGATCAGTTTCGGTCCCCACACCATTGAGGCCGACGTCGAGCGCTTTCTTGCCGAGTGGCGCCGCATCGCGGGGCGTGCGAAAGCGCGCGCGGCATGATCTACCTCGACTACCAGGCGACCACGCCCGTTGCGCCCGAAGTGGCGAGGGCGATGAATCCCTGGATCGAGGATCGCTTCGCCAACCCCCATTCGCCCTCGCGCTGGGGGCACGAGGCCGGAGCGGCAATCGAAGTCGCGCGCAACCAGGTCGCGAAGGCCATCGGTCTTAAGGGCGGAAGCGTGGCCTTCACCGGCAGCGCCACCGAAGCGATCAACTGGGCGCTCAAGGGCACGGTCGAGAAAGCGCGCAAGGGCCGCAACCGGATCATCACTGTCGCGACCGAGCATGCCGCCGTGCTCGACACGTGCGAATGGCTGGCGGGCGAGGGGGTCGACCTCACCGTTCTGCCGGTCGGGCGCGACGGCCGCCTCGATCCCGACCTGCTCGCGCGCGAGCTCGACAATCGCGTGCTGCTGGTCGCGGTGATGATGGTCAACAATGAGATCGGCGTCACCCAGCCCATCTCGCAGTTCGCCGAAATGACCCACAAAGCCGGCGCGCTGATGCTGTGCGACGCCGTCCAGGCGCTGGGACGCCTCGAGATCTGCGAGGGTCCGGACCTGGTCGCCGTCTCGGCGCACAAAGTCCATGGGCCCAAAGGAATCGGCGCCTTGTGGATGCGCAAGGGCGCCGAACCCGCGCCGTTCATCCATGGCGGCGGGCAGGAGCGGGGGATGCGCTCGGGGACCTTGTCGCCGGCCTTATGCGTCGGCTTCGGCGCGGCCGCGAAGCTCGCCGCAGAGCGGTCGACCCGCGACTACGACCATGTGCAAAAGCTCTGGGGCGCGGCGCTGAAGGCGCTTGGCCACGGCTGGAAGATCAACGGCAGCGTGGAGCACCGCTATCACGGCAACCTCAACATCCGCCGCGAAGGCGTCGATGCGGCGCGGCTCGTGGCCGACCTGCGCGACATCGCCTTCTCGCTGGGGTCGGCCTGCGCCAGCGGCTCAGGCCGGTCGAGCCATGTCTTGCGCGCGCTCGGGCTCAGCTACCGCGAGACGCGCTCGTCAATCCGGCTCGGCTTCGGCCGCTATACCAAGCAGCACGACGTAGTCGACGCGTGCAAGCGCATCGCTGCCGCCGCCGTCTCCCAGGAGAAGCTCGACGCGTGACCCTGGTCCGCTTCTTCCGCGCCGACGGGACCCTCGACAAGGAAGTGGAAGCGGCGCCGGGGCAGCGGCTGCTCGACGTCGCCTGGGCGGCGAGGGAGCCGCTCGAAGGGGCGTGCGAAGGGGTGATGGCCTGCTCGACCTGTCACGTGATCGTCGACCCTGAGGATTTCGCAAAGCTTCCGCCGGCGAGTGAGGAGGAAGAGGATCTGCTCGACCTTGCCGCGCACGCGGGGCGGACCTCGCGGCTGGCGTGTCAGATCATCCTCACCGAGGAGATGAAGAGCCTCACCGTGCGCATCCCGCCCGGCGCGACCAACTGGATGCGCCGTTAGCGCTCGAGCTGCTGGAGCGTCAGCGCTCCGCTCTGCTTTGCGTCGAGCAGACCGAAGCGGCGCCTCGCCGCACGGCGGAACTCGGCAAGTGAAACGCTGCCGTTGAAGTCCGTATCGGCGGCGGTGACGGGCTCGGGATTGTCGATCAGCGAGTAGCGTCCCGCGCCCTGGGAGGTGTGAGCGCTCACGCCACCGCCGCCTTTGATCCGCGTTGCCTGGCGGTCAGGATCCGATTCCCTGTGTTCCGAATCCTCGCTGCTGCTAACAGGTTGCGGGCCTTGCAGCGCGAGCGGTTCACCGCTCACCTCAGGCGCGATCACCTGCTCATAATAGTCGATCTCGTCGCCATCGATCCTGCCGTCATGGTTGGTGTCGAGGATGGCGAAGAAGCGGTCGGCGTCGGCGGCCATTTCGTCCGCGGTCAAATAGCCGTCGTGGTTGCGGTCGGCTTGATTGAACCAGTCGGCGATGGGGTCGTCGTTCGGCACCCTCTGGCGGAACGGCTCGCCCATCGGGCTGATAAACGGTTGCCCGTATTTGCGCCGCGAACCGACGATGTTGATCGGCTCCGGCGTCGCCGGAAATTGGCTCGCCGCGAGTGTCAGCAGCAACGCGGGCAGTGCAGCGAGCATCGGCGGTTAGGGACGCGGCGGCAGTGGGCTGCCGATGCGCGAATCGGCTTGGTCGGTGCGGCGTTTCACCTTCGCTCCGGGAGCGGGAAGCATGGCCTCGAGCTGGGCGAGCGTGAGCCGGCCCTGGTGGGCAGTGTCGAGCAGCTCGAAGCGGGCCAGCGCCGCTTGGCGGAATTCGTCGCGCGAGACGAGCCGGTTGAAGTCCGCGTCCGCGGCCGCGACGGGCTCGGGCATATTGAGCAGCGCGTAGCGCGCCGCGCCCTGGAGCGCGCCGCCGAGGCCCAGGCTCGCTTGTTCTTCCTTGGCGCGGACTTTTCGCAGCTGTCTCTCGTGCCGGTCGGAGTCGCCGTCGGTCTCGTCCGCGTTGATCATCGGGCGAGGCTGGCCCGGCGCCGGTCGCGTGCGTGAATTGACCTGGATGTCGGGCGCGACCTCCCACTCATAGTGCACCAGCTCGTCGGGATCGATCGAACCGTCATGATCGGCATCGAGCATCGTGAAGAAGCGGTCGGCGTCGGCAGCCATTTCATCGGCGGTCAACACGCCGTCATGATTGCGGTCGGCCTGTCTGAACCAGTCGGCGAGCGTGTCATCGCCCGCGCCGTGGGGACGGAACGGCTCACCCATCGGGCTGATGAACGGTGCCCAGACATGGCCGGTGACGATGACAGGCGTCGACGCTGCGGCGGGCGCTGGCGCAGCAAGAGCAAGGATCGGAAGGATGAGGGCAGGGAGGGGCATCGCGTCGCTTGTCGAGGTCGTCGGTAGCGCGTGAACGCCGGATGAAGAAGACGGGGGCTCGCGTGAACTCTTGGTCAGCTTGCGCGAGCTGGCTCCTTCCCCCATATGCCCGTGCGGAAGTCGGCGGACGGCGCTGTCGCCAACCTGGTCAGGTCCGGAAGGAAGCAGCCACAACGATTTCGCGCCGGGTCGTCGGCTTCCACCGCTCGCAATGCCGGGCTGCACCTCCTAAACCGCTGTTGTGAACGACGCCGAATCGCCGGGCCTGGGACTCGACCTTCCCGAACAGCTGCCGCCGTCAGCAGGCTCGCCGTACCGCGTGCTTGCCCGCAAGTACCGTCCGCAGACCTTCGCCGAGCTGATCGGACAGGACGCGATGGTGAAAACCCTCGCCAATGCGATCGAGCGCGGACGCATCGCCCATGCCTTTCTGCTCACCGGCGTCCGCGGCGTAGGCAAGACCTCCACTGCGAGGCTCATCGCCAAGGCGCTCAACTGCATCGGCCCGGACGGGCAGGGCGGGCCGACCATCACGCCGTGCAATGTGTGCGAGCCGTGCCGCGCGATCAGCGAGGGCCGGCACATCGACGTGATCGAGATGGACGCGGCGTCACACACTGGGATCGACGACATCCGCGAGATCATCGACGCGGTCCGCTACACGCCCGTCAGCGCCCGCTACAAAATCTACATCATTGACGAAGTCCACATGCTTTCTAAGCAGGCTTTCAACGGCTTGCTAAAGACTCTTGAGGAACCGCCTGAGCATGTGAAGTTCTTCCTGGCGACGACTGAAGTGAACAAGGTGCCGGTGACGGTCCTATCGCGCTGCCAGAGGTTCGACCTTCGCCGCATCCCGGCGGAAAAGCTCGCTGCGCATTTCGCCGAGGTCGCGACGGCCGAGAATGTCGAAGTCGAGCCCGAAGCCGTGGCGATGATCGCCGGCGCCGCCGAAGGTTCAGCGCGCGACGGCCTGTCGATGCTCGACCAGGCAATCGCTTACGCCGCGGGGCCGGTCACCGCAGCGCAGGTGCGCGACATGCTCGGGCTTGCCGACCGCGGGCGGATTCGCCGCTTGCTGCAGCTGGTGCTCTCGGGCGACGCGACCGCCGCGCTTGCCGAGCTCGACCAGGCGCACGAGCTCGGGATCGATCCGATGCAGCTCCTGCGCGGTCTGATGGAGGCGCTGCACGCGGCAACGCGCGCGAAGGCGGGAGCAGGCGCAAACGCTCTGCAATCGGCCGAAGAGCGCGAGAGGGCCGAGGAATTAGCTGCGGCGCTGTCTTGGGGCACGATCCATCGCCTGTGGCAGATGCTCTTGAAGGCTTTGCAGGATGTCCAGGAAGCGCCGGACCCGCGCGAGGCCGCGGAAATGGCGCTGCTGCGACTAATCCACGCCGCCGACATGCCCGACCCCGCGGCGTTGCTCGCGCGGCTCAGCGGCGAAGGGGCGACTAGCTCGCCAGCGCCGGCGCCGACGAAGGGCGCCGCAGTCGCGCCGCAACTCCCGTCCGATTTCGCCAGTCTCGTCCAGCTGATCGAGCAGAAGGGCAAGCACCAGCTTGCCGTCCAGCTTCACGACCAAGTGGGGCTCGTGCGCTACGCCCCGCCCGAGCTGGTGCTCAAGCCGCTGCGGCCGCTGGGCACCGACTGGCCGCGGCAGCTCGCCCGCGAGCTCAAGGAGTCGACCGGCGCGGCGTGGCAGGTGTCGCTGTCCGACGACGCCGGCGAGCCGTCGCTGCTCGAGCGGGAGAAGATGGCCGAGGAGCGCGTTCGCGCTGAGGTCCTTGCCGATCCCGGAGTGCAGGCGGTGATGGACGCGTTCCCCGACGCGGAGCTTGAATCCTTCCCCACGAGAGGCGGCTGACATGCCCGAGATGCCCGATTTCGACGAGATCATGAAGCTGGCGCAAAGCGCCCAGGCCGAGCTGCAGAAGGCGCAGGACAATCTGGACCATGTCGAGGTCGAGGGGCTCGCCGGCGGCGGGATGATGAGGATCCGGGCAACAGCGAAGGGCCGCGTGCTTGGCGTCGAGCTCGACGAAAGCCTGCTCGCGCCTTCGGAAAAGACGATGCTCGAGGATTTGATCGCCGCCGCGATCAACGACGCCAAGGGCAAGGCCGACGCCGCCGCGGCGCAGGAGTTGCAGAAGATGCAGAGCGGCCTGCCGCTTCCTCCAGGGTTCAAGCTGCCCTTCTAATCGTTTGACGGCTTGCATTTCTGCGCCAAGATGCGCCCCTCTTCGGGGGAGGCGCTGATGGGCATGCTCGGCGCAATGCAGGATTTTCCGCTGAGGATCATGCGGATCCTTGACCATGCGGAGCGCGAGCATGGCGAGCGCGAGATCGTCGCTGCTCGGCCCGACGGGACGACGCACCGGCGCAACTGGAAGCAGGTCGCGCACGATGCGCGGCGCCTCGGTCAGGCGCTGGTCCGCCGCGGCGTCAAGCCGGGCGATCGCGTCGCAACGCTGGCGATGAACCATGACCGCCACCTCGTCGCCTGGTTCGGCGTGGTCGGCATGGGCGGCGTGCTGCACACGCTCAACCCGCGGCTGTTCGAAGAGCAGCAGAATTACATCGTCAATCACGCCGAGGACCGCGTGGTCATCTACGACCGTGCCTTTGCGCCGATCGTCGAGCGGCTGAAGCAGGAATGCCCAGCGGTAGAGCATTTCATCTGCTTCGACGATGAGTTCGACGGTGTCCTCGCCGCCGAGGACGGTGATTTCCGCTGGCACGAGGGCGACGAGCGCGAGCCCTGCGGCCTCTGCTATACCAGCGGGACCACCGGAAACCCCAAGGGCGTGCTCTATGAGCACCGCGCGACGGTGCTTCATGCGATGAGCGTCATCGCTCCGGACGTGTTCGACCTGTCGGCGCGCACAGTGATGCTGCCCGTGGTGCCGATGTTCCACGCCAACAGCTGGTGCATTCCCTATGCGGCGGGGATCTCCGGGCTGAAGTTGGTGATCTGCGGCGACAACCGGCCCGAGCGCATCTGCCGCCTGTTCAACGAGGAGGGCGTCACCCACACCGCCGGCGTGCCGACTGTCTGGCTCGGCCTGATCGATCATGTCGAGCGCACGGGCGCCAGCCTCGGCAAGCTGCGGCTGGTCATCATCGGCGGGTCCTCGGCGCCGCCGGCGACCATCCGCTGGTTCCGCGAGCGTGGCATCCACGTCAATCACCTGTGGGGAATGACCGAGATGACGCCGGTCGGCACGGTTGGAGCGCCGCCGTCGAATTGGGAAGAGATGAGCGAGGACGAGCAGGTCGACTATATGGCGCGGCCCGGCCGCTCCATGTTCGGGGTCGAGCTGCGCTGCGTCGACGCGCACGGGAAAGTCCTTCCGCGAGACGGCGTCAGTTCGGGGCTGCTGCAAACACGCGGGCCAGCGGTCGTGCGCCGCTACTTCAAGCAGGACCACGACTGCGTCGATTCCGACCAGTGGTTCGACACCGGCGACATGGCCGCGATCCATCCCGACGGGACGATCCAGATCACGGACCGCGCGAAGGACGTGATCAAGTCGGGCGGCGAGTGGATCAGCTCGATCGAGCTTGAGAATGCCGCCGTGGGCTGCCCCGGGGTGCTCGAGGCCGCGGCGATCGGCATTCCCCACCCGAAGTGGGACGAACGGCCGCTGCTGCTGATCGTGCGCGAGGACAATAGCCGGGTGAGCGAAAGTGAGATTCGCGACTATCTGTCGAAGGAAGTCGCCAAATGGTGGCTGCCCGACGCGATCGAGTTCGTCGACGATCTGCCGCACACCGCCACCGGCAAGCTCAGCAAGAAGGATCTGCGCGACCGCTACCGCGATTATCGCTTCGCGACTGCCGAAGCGATGGTCGGCCGCGACTAGAAAAAGCCGGCGCGCTGCCCTAACTGCGCCGCAACTCCCGAAGCTCGAAGGACATCCGCGACCCGATGGCCGCTCAATATTCATTCGTGATGAAGGGCCTGACCAAGGCCTTTCCGGGTCAGAAGCCCATCCTCAACTCGATCCACCTGCAATTCTACCCTGACGCCAAGATCGGCATCGTCGGCCCCAACGGCAGCGGCAAGTCGACGCTGATGAAGATCATGGCCGGCAAGGACACCGAGTTCCAGGGCGAAGCCTGGCCGGGGGAGGGGATCAGTGTCGGCTATCTCGAGCAGGAGCCGCAGCTCGATTCCAGCAAGACGGTGCGCGAGAACGTGATGGACGGCGTCCGCCCGGTCGCCGACATGCTCGAGCGGTTCAACGCGATCAGCGCGATGATGGCAGACCCGCCGGAAGACTCGGATTTCGATGCGCTGATGGTTGAGATGGGCGAGCTCCAGGAGAAGATCGACGCGGTCGATGGCTGGACCCTCGACAATCAGCTCGAGATCGCGATGGACGCGCTGCGTTGCCCGCCCGGCGATTCGCCGGTCACCAACCTCTCGGGCGGCGAGAAGCGCCGCGTCGCGCTCACCCGACTGCTGCTCGAAAAGCCGAATATCCTGCTCCTCGACGAGCCGACCAACCATCTCGACGCCGAGAGCGTCCAGTGGCTCGAAAAGCACCTGATCGACTATCCCGGCAACGTCATCCTCGTCACCCACGACCGCTACTTCCTCGACAATGTCGTCAAGTGGGTGCTGGAGCTCGATCGCGGCCGCTACTACGTCTATGAATCTAATTATTCCGGCTACTTGGAGAAGAAAGCTAAGAGGCTGGAGCAGGAAGAGCGCGAGGAGGCGGGGCGCCAGAAAGCGATCGCCGACGAGCTCGACTGGATCCGCCGCAGCCCCAAGGCCCGCCAGGCCAAGTCCAAGGCCCGCATCCGCGCCTTCGACGAGCTGGTGAAGGCGCAGGAGAACCGCGCTCCGGCCAAGGGCGAGATCCTGATCCAGGTGCCCGAGCGCCTTGGCGACAAGGTGATCGACGTCAAAGG